>JACRLO010000021.1 GCA_016235245.1 Nitrospirota bacterium
ACTGCTGCTGATACTCTTTCTGTTTTTTTGTCCAATCCCCAGTCTCCAACCCCCAATTACCGTATTTATGCCTGCGGCCCCAATCTGCTGCTTAAGGCTATCGCAGAGATGGCCGGGGAATTCAGGATACCGGCGTACATCTCTATGGAGGAGCATATGGCCTGCGGCATCGGCGCCTGCCTCGGCTGTGTTGTAAAAACCCGTGACGGCTACACAAGAGTCTGCAAGGAGGGACCGGTGTTTGAGGGCAGGGAGATAATCTGGTGACGCCGGACCTCAGCGTCAGAATAGGCAGCCTTGAACTGAAAAATCCGGTCATGACAGCATCAGGCACCTTTGGATATGGCGAAGAATATGCTGAATTCCTTGATCTGGGAAGTCTGGGCGCTGTGGTCGTAAAAGGTCTTTCGCTTCTGCCAAAAGAAGGCAACCCGCCGCCGCGCATTGTCGAAACGGCCTCGGGCATGCTCAATGCCATCGGGCTTCAGAATATTGGCATTCAGCGCTTCATTGAGGAGAAGGTCCCCTTTCTCAGAACCTATGACACAAAGGTAATCGTCAATTTTTTTGGAGACTCGATCGATGAATATGTCGCTGCCGCAGAAAGGCTGAGCTCGGTGGAGGGCATCCATGCGCTTGAGATGAACATCTCCTGCCCCAACAAGCAGGCCGGATGGTGTATATTCGGCACTGACCCCAAGGTGACGACCCAGGTTGTCGGTGCCGTGAGGAAGGCGACGAAACTCCCGCTTATTGTGAAACTTTCCCCGAATGTGACCGATATATCGCTCATGGCCAGGGCCGCGGTGGATGCGGGCGCGGATGCCCTTTCCGTGATCAATACCCTGACCGGTATGGCAATCGATATCAGGACGCGAAGGCCGAAGCTTGCCAACAGAACCGGCGGCCTTTCAGGACCTGCGATCAAGCCGGTTGCAATCCGCATGGTATACGAGGTCTTTAAGGCGGTTACGGTCCCTGTCATCGGGATGGGAGGGATTATGCATGCTGAAGACGCGATCGAGTTCATCCTGGCAGGAGCTGCCGCTGTGGCGGTCGGCACCGCAAATTTTGTGAACCCAACGGCAACAATTGAGATCCTTGATGGTATAATGGCGTATATGAAGGACGAGAAGATGGGGGATATTAACCTTTTAAGAGGAGCTGCGCATGCAACCTAATTCAGTCATAACGCTCACGACGGACTTCGGACTCAACGACCCCTATGTAGGTGTCATGAAGGGGGCCATACTCAGCATCAACCCCGCAGCAAATGTCATTGACCTCAGCCATGGAATTGCCTCTCATGATATCAGGGAGGCGACTTTTACGATCGGCATGAACTATAAGTTTTTCCCTGAACGGACTGCCCATGTGGTTGTGGTAGATCCCGGTGTGGGCTCGCGGAGGCGGCCTCTCCTTGTGGTTACCGAACGGCAATATTTTATCGGTCCGGATAACGGGGTATTCTCATACATTTATAAGAAGGAAGCGAGAACGCTTCAGGTGTTCCATGTCACCGCAGACCACTATTTCCTTAAATCCACGAGTTCTACCTTCCAGGGGAGGGATGTTTTCGCCCCAGTTGCAGCGTGGCTTACCGGCGGCAAGAACGTTCAGAATTTCGGCGAAGTCGTCACCGATTATTATGCTATAGATCTTCAGATGCCGACGGTCGGCAGGGATGTGATAAAAGGCGAAATTATCCATATTGACAAGTTCGGCAATGCCACGACAAACATCAGCCAGACAGAGATCGACTCCCTTGTCAGTCAGCGCCCTGGGACATCGCTGAAAGTATTGCTCTCGGGAAAAGAGGTCCCCATGAAGATGTATTATGGCGAGGCCCTGGATAAGGAGCTTCATTCCGTGATCAACAGTTCTGAATATATCGAATTTTTTGTGAATCGGGGCTGTGCTGCTGCGCTTTTCAATATCTCGATCGGCAATCCGGTTGAGATACAGCTTATTCCGTAATCTCCTCTTTGTTTGCCACCGTGTGGTGCTTCTGAAGAATACTTGACAGATTTACTAAACTTTTATAAGGTAAATCATGCTCAGGTTATCCACAAAGGGACAGTATGGCGTCCGCGCGATGTATGAGATTGCAAAGGCCGGCAGTATTGGGCCGGTCACGATAAAGCAGATCTCCGAACGGCAGGACGTTTCAGTCTCATATCTCGAGCAGATACTCAATACACTCCGTAAATCAGGGATTATCCAGAGTGTGAAGGGGCCGGGCGGCGGCTATGTCCTTTCCCGGGAGCCGGAGAAGATCAGCATCGCCGAGATCCTCAGGGAACTGGAAGGGCCGGTAGCGATCACCTCCTGCCTTGATCCTGCCGAGGGCTGCATCCGCATTGACAGTTGCGTAACACACCTTCTCTGGAAATCGCTCGGCGAGAATATCGAGAGGTTTCTTGACAGCATGTCTCTTGACGATCTGCTTGCGGGTAATCAGCTCATGACGATACCGAAGAGGCCCAGGAAAGTCAGGCAGGGACACGCATCAGGGCGGCCCGGCAGAGCATGAAATTTGTCCAGGACGTAAAGCCTGATGTAACTACAGACATTGTTTATATGATGTGCCCCATGCATCTTCTGAAACTCGAGGAGCAGATGAAGGAACTGGAGCCGGGCCAGATACTTGAGATCATGACTGACTATGACGGCGCGCTTGAAGATATCCCTGCGTGGTGCGACAAAACAGGTAATGAATTTTTGGGAATTGACGAGACACCGGATTTCTTTAAATTTTATATAAGGAAGGGCACGAGGTGATCATGAAGAAATACTATGTTGACCATGTTGCGACAAACCCCCTTCACCCTGATGTACTTACGGCGATGATGCCGTATTTCACGGAAGAGTTTGGCAACCCCCTCAGCGTCTATGCGTATGGTATGAAGGCCAAGGAGGCGATCGAGTCGGCCCGCGGACAGGTCGCCGCACTGGTGAATGCAAAGCCTGCTGAAATTATTTTTACGGCCAGCGGTGCCGAGGCGAACAACTTTGCCCTGCGGGGCATTGCCCTTGCGCGGCAGAACGAGGGCAAGCATATTTTGGTATCGAGGATGGAGCATCATTCTATTCTCAATGCTGCGCGGTTCCTCGAAAAGAGCGGCTTTACCGTAACGTATCTGCCGGTGGACAAACAGGGTTTTGTTGATCCTGAAACCGTGAAGAAGATGATAACCAAAGAGACCACCCTGATTTCAGTCACGCATGCGAGCAGCGAAGTCGGCACGATCGAGCCGATAAAGGAGATTGTGAAGATCGCGAAAGATCAGAATATCTCTGTCCATACCGACGCAGTCGCCACAACCGGCAATATACCGGTTGATATGCCTGATCTTGGCGTTGACCTGCTGAGCATGGCTGCTCATCAGTTTTATGGACCAAAAGGCGCTGCAGCGCTCGTGGTGAAACAGGGGACGCGCATCGTTCCGCTGATCTACGGCGGCATACAGGAGTCAGGCAGGCGTGCAGGCACCGAAAATGTACCGGCGATTGTCGGTATGGGAAAAGCTGCCGAGCTTGCAAAGGCGGAACTGCAGGGCAGGATGGACTATCTCAGACCTCTCCGTGACAAGATCATTGATGTCATGGCGAATGTCGAGAGGGTCTACCTGACCGGCGACAGGAACAACAGGCTTCCGGCGCATGCGAGCTTCTGCGCGGAATATATTGAGGGGGAGGCAATGCTCCTGCTACTGGCCGCAAAAGGCATCTTTTCGGCAAGCGGGTCTGCCTGCTCTTCAAAGGCGTTAAAGGCATCGCCGGTCTTGCTCTCGATGGGCATACCGTCCGGTCTTGCTCAGGGTTCGATTGTGTTCAGTCTGGGCATGGGTAATACCCCTGAAGATATCGACTATGTTGCAGCGGAGTTCCCTGCAGTTATCAAACGGCTCAGAGAAATCTCTCCCTATTCCCAGGGGTGGGGAGATAACCAGGAAGGTGGATCATGTACAGTGACAAAGTAATGGATCATTTCACCAATCCCCGCAACGTAGGGGACATGGAAGATGCGGATGGTGTCGGCACAGAGGGAAATCCCACGTGCGGGGATGCCATGAAGATCTACATCAAAGTACAGGATGACCGCATCGTTGATGCGAAGTTCAAGACCTTTGGCTGCGGCGCAGCCATTGCCGTCAGCAGCATGGTGACCGCGATGGTGAAGGGCAAGACGCTTGATGAAGCGCTTGCCATATCCAAAGAGGCTGTTGCCAATGAACTTGGCGGACTTCCTCCTCAGAAGATGCACTGTTCCAACCTTGGCGCGGATGCACTGAAGAAGGCGATTGAGGATTACCGCTCAAAGAAGAAACCGTAGTGCATCGTTTTCCATTTTTTCGCTGCAGGCATTCTTTACAAAAGGCGAAGTGAACTGGTAAAATCCGTTGTTTGGGAGAGGTGGCCGAGTCGGTCGAAGGCAACCGCCTGCTAAGCGGTTGAATGGGTAACACCGTTCCCAGGGTTCGAATCCCTGCCTCTCCGCCATTTTTGGTTTGGAGAAAAAATTTATTTTATTTTTTTTAAGGAGGAGTCGTACATGAAAAAGCAGATTTTAGTGGCGGTATGTGGCGTCGCACTTGTATTAAGTTTTGGTGCGTGCAAAAAGAAAGAAGATAAGCCTCAGGTTCCTCAGGCCGGCGCACCAGGACAGCAGCTTCCTGCCGGTCATCAGCAGCCGGGAGCTCCCGGAGGAGAGCAGGTTACCATGCCTAAGGGTCAGACGACTGTTTCTCTCCCGGATGCCGTTAAGGGCAAGTGGAAAGCAGTTGTTGTCGTAGTTGAGGAGAAGGCCAGCAAGAAGAAGTCTGAGTACACGATTAATGTTAATAGTGACTTCAAAATACCGGGCTCAAACATCAAGCTTGCAGTCGGCGAGTTTATCCCTGATTTCAAGATGGACGGTCTTACCATCACGTCTCTCTCGAATGAGCCGAATAATCCGGCTGTCGGTCTGAAGGTAATGGAAGATGAAAAGGAAGTATTCAAGGGATGGCTGTATTCAAAGTTCCCTGCAATCCATCCGTTTGAACACCCCAAGTATGCGGTTCTGCTGAAAAGCGGCGTCAAGAAATAAGCAGTCGTTACAGGACGTGCGCCCTTAGCTCAGCTGGATAGAGCGTCAGACTACGAATCTGTAGGCCGGGGGTTCGAATCCCTCAGGGCGCGCCAGTTGAAATCCTAAGGGATTCAGAGTTGCATAGGAGCTGCAGGCAGGAAACATTGCCTTCAGCTCCTATTTTTTTATCTCTGGTCAAGCTCGTGTTATTATTACCCGATGCAGCGCGAAGAAGATATCATATATATGAGAATCGCCCTGGAAGAGGCTGTTTTTGCATTTGACAAGGGAGAGGTCCCGGTCGGTGCACTGGTCGTGCGCGGCGGGGATATCATTGGCAGTGCCCACAATCTCAGAGAAGAGACCAAAGACCCCTCGGCGCATGCAGAAATACTTGCGTTGCGCGCTGCAACCCGTGTATCAGACTCCTGGCGTCTTCTTGATGCCACCCTTTATGTCACAAAAGAGCCCTGTATCATGTGTGCAGGTGCGATTATAAATTCCCGAATCTCCCGTCTTGTGTACGGCTGCAGGGACAGCAAGGCCGGCGGCGTCGACAGTGTGTATCACCTTTTGACTGATGATCGTCTCAACCACCAGGTCGAGGTTGTTTCAGGCGTCCTTGATAACGAGGCCGCTGCATTGCTTCAGAGATTCTTCAGGGAACGAAGGTAGTTATCTTCAGTGCATTCTCTCGTGATACAATAAGCAACAATCCATGGAAGAACTGCCAAAAAGCGAAATAGAGACCATCCTTGATTCCACCTATGACGGCATGATAGCGGTGGGTCATGACGGTGTGGTTACGCTGTTCAATAAGGCCGCCGAGAGGACCACCGGGCTGAGCGCAAAGGAGATCATCGGCAGGCCTGCGGTTGAGGTGATACCCAATACCCGCCTTCATATCGTGCTTGCCGGTGGGAAACCGGAGATCGGGCAGGAGCAGAATCTCGGCAATGCAGTGATTATCACCAACAGGGTTCCCGTGCGGGATGCGGAAGGCAGGGTGAGGGGAGCCGTTGCCGTCTTCCGTGACATTACGGAAATAAAGAGACTTTCAAGCACGGTAAGCGATCTCTGGAATGTGCGCAGCCTGCTGGAGGCCGTGCTTGACTCAACATCCGACGCCATTTCCGTTGCTGACGGGCTGGGCAATAATATTATCGTCAACCCTGCGTACACGCGCATAACCGGGCTTCCGCCCGAGGCGGTCATCGGCAAGCATGCCACGGTCGATATTGCCGAGGGAGAAAGCATGCATATGAAAGTCCTCAAAACGGGAAAGCCTGTGAAAAATGTGCATATGAAGGTCGGCCCTGCCAAAAAAGAAGTTATCGTCAATGTTGCTCCGGTCTATATTGATGGAGAGATGCGGGGCAGTGTCGGCGTTATACGGGATATTTCCGAGGTTATCGCCCTTACTGAAGAGCTTGCCCACGCAAAAAAACTTATCCGACAGCTCAAGGCGCGCTACACCTGGGATGATATAATCGGCATGAGCCCGGCCATAGAACTGGCAAAGGAGCAGGCGAAAAGGGCGGCCGAGACGCCGGCAACCGTGCTTTTGCGGGGAGAAAGCGGTACAGGCAAGGAACTCTTTGCTCACGCAATTCATAATGCAAGCAGCAGGAAGAAGGGACAGTTTGTCCGGATCAACTGTGCGGCCCTGTCCGAGAATCTGCTCGAAAGTGAACTCTTCGGCTACGAAGAAGGCGCATTTACCGGCGCCATAAAGGGCGGCAGGAGAGGCCTGTTCGAGGAGGCAAGCAGGGGGACGATATTTCTCGATGAGATTGGCGAGATAAGCCTTTCGCTCCAGAAGAAACTCTTGCGTGTCCTTCAGGAAAAAGAGGTGACAAGGGTCGGCAGTGCAGTTCCCCTGCCGATTGACCTGCGGGTTATTGCAGCAACGAATGCCGATCTCGAGCGGAACGTAAGAGACGGCAGTTTCCGCGAAGACCTTTATTACCGTCTGAACGTTCTTCCCATACAGATCCCTCCCCTGAGGAATATCATAACGGATATCCCGTTTTTGGCAGGGCATATTATTTTCAAGCTTAACCAGAACTATGGCAGAGAAGTGCTGAAGATCTCTGATGAGGCCATGGAAGTCCTTCTCCATTACAACTGGCCGGGCAATGTGCGGGAGCTCGAAAACGTTATCGGCAGGGCGATGATCAATATGAGGCTCAACGAGAAAGTGATCGAGACCGAGCATCTTCCCCTGCTGGGCTGCGAAAAAATCAACCAGGCCTTCTTTACCGCAGAGCAGGGCGGCTTGCGGACCCTCGATCAGGCTGTCTCCGAAGCAGAAAGAACTGCCATCGTGAGGGCCCTTTCCCAGGCCGGAGGTAATCGTCAAAAGGCTGCCGGACTGCTCGATACTGCCCTCAGAAATCTCTATTATAAAATAAAAAAATACCGGATCAGCTAGTCTCCGGGATACGGCATCATTTCCTGCTGTCGGATATTCCTGCTGCGTTGCACGCAACGCATCGTCTTTTCCTCCCGGCCCGGTTCAGCGGTACAAGCCTTCAGAAAAGATGTATATTGACGTTGCCGCTCAAACGTGCTATCTGTAAAGAAGAATATGCGTTTAAGGATGATGGATTATGAAACCTGTGCGTATTACGGTCTCCTTTGCGATAGCTGCCATACTCTGCCTGCCGGTCTATATTCTTTTTGTTTTTTCACCTGCTGTTACACGACTTATTGAAAAGAACGCACGGGAGGAGGCTCTCAGCGTTGCTACCCACCTTACCGGCATGTTGCTGCGCGATAATGTCGTGCCGGGCCGCGATTTGCTCCCGGCCGATTTCTCCGCTGAAGTTGAAACAGTGCGAAAAGATTTCCGGATCATTATGGTCAAGGTCTATTCATCTGCGGGTGAGGTGATCTATTCATCTGATCCTTCCTTTCTCGGACAGGTTAACCGTGAGGACTATTTCAGAAATACGGTAGCCAACGGCAAGGTCTATAGCAGCATTGTAAGACAGAAAACAAAGACGCTTGAAGGCCAGACTGCTGATATTGATGTGGCAGAGACCTATGTGCCTCTTATGAATGCAGGAGTCTTTAGCGGTGCATTCGAAATATATTATGACGTCTCAGACAGGATCAATAATCTTAACGGAGTCATGTCGCATGCCTATGCTATCCTCTTTGCCGTAGTGACCCTGCTGCTTGCAGTAGCAGGGTCTGCCCTTAACAGGGCGGTCAAGAGCATGAAGGAGCGGGATATGGCGAGGAAGGAGTGGGAAAATACCTTCGATGCGGTTACAGACCCCATTATGATACTCGATCGGGAGTTCCGTATGCTTCGGGTCAACAGGGCGATGGGACAACTGCTGGACGTTGCGCCGGAGAAGGCCGTGGGAATGACCTGTTACCGTCATATCCATTGCACAGAGGAGCCGCTTGCCGACTGTCCTCACCGTAAGCTGCTGCAGGACCGCAAGGTCCACACGGAAGAGGTCTATGAAGCCCGCACGGACACTCATCATGCGGTCACCGTCTTTCCCATTTTCGATGAGAACGGTGATCTTGCTGCCTCAGTGCATTATGCGAAAGACATTACCATGAGCAAGAAAGCGGAACAGGAACTGCTCAATGCTGAGGCCAAATACCGGATTGTTGCGGATAATGCGTACGCCTGGGAGTTCTGGATGGCCCCGGATGGCAGGTACATTTATACATCTCCCTCCTGCATGAGAATAACCGGATACCAGCCGGATGAATTTACCTCTGATTCGGGACTGTTGCTGCGGATCATACACCCCGAAGACCAGGAGCGCGTTGCGGCACATCAGGCAACGGCCCAGAATCAGGCAACGGCGGACGAGATCCAGTTCCGCATTGTATGCCGTGACGGAACCATACGCTGGATGTCCCACGTCTGTCAGCCGATATACGATGAGCAGGGTAAGCACCTCGGGGTAAGAGGAAGCAATTACGATATTTCGGGGCGTAAAGAAACAGAGGCCGCACTACGGGAGAGCGAGAAGCTGTTGCGCACTATCGTTGAGTCAGAACCTGAGTGTGTGACTCTTCTGTCAAGGGAAGGGGCGATTATAATGATGAATCCTGCCGGACTTGCCATGCTGGATGCCGAATCCCTCGACGCTGTCAGGGGACATAACATCTCCGCGCTGGTCAATCCTGAATACCGCGAACCATTCAGAGGATTACTAGGGGATGTCTTTCTTGGCAGAAGCGGCAAGCTGGAATTTGAGGTTACCGGGTTCAAGGGGAGACAGTGCTGGTTCGATACCCATGCAGTGCCGCTTCGCAACGACAGAGATGAAATTATTGCACTGCTCGGCATAACACGGGATATTACAGAGCGTAAGCGCAGTGAAGAGGCGACTGAGCGTCAGCTGAAGTTTGTTACGGCACTGACTGATATCGGGATGGCGATCAGCTCCAGTCTGGATATGAGAGTCACTCTCAATATACTGCTTGACCGTCTGACCTCACAATTGGGAGTCGACGCTGCAGATGTGATGCTGCTCGATCAGGACACCCTCTATCTCAGCTGCGCAGCCGCTCTGGGGTTCGAAACATCTGCCATCCGGAAGATCAGCCTCCGGATTGGCATGGGCCATGCCGGGCGGGCAGCAATGGAGCGGCGAACGCTTATCATTACCGATCTAGGCGACACCCTTACCCACTCACTCAGGGGGGAGGGGTTCATTTCCTACATTGCGGTCCCTCTGATTTCGCAGGGCAAGATCAAGGGTGTGCTTGAAATTTTTCAGCGACAGCACTTTGAGCCTAGTGATGAATGGCTTGGCTATCTTGAACTTATCTCAGCCCATGCCTCTATTGCTATTGACAATGCGTCCATGTTCGACAGTCTTCAGCGCTCGAACATGGAACTGACGCTCTCTTATGATGCGACGCTGGAAGGGTGGGGCCGCACCCTTGAGTTCAGAGATGAGGACACTATGGGACATACGGCACGGGTTGCAGGCATGACCGTTCGTTTTGCACGGAAAATGGGCCTTGAAGAACGGGAGATCGTGCATGTCAGGAGGGGTGCTCTTCTCCATGATATCGGCAAAATCGGCATTTCAGACAACATTCTGCTGAAGCCGGGTCGTTTGAGCGATGGTGAGCGCGAGATTATGCAGCGTCATCCCGATTATGCATATCGTCTTCTGTCGCCGATTCCATTTCTTCGTCCTTCACTGGATATTCCTTACTGTCACCATGAGAAGTGGGACGGCACCGGATACCCAAGGGGCCTGAAAGGCGAGGAGATTCCTCTTTCTGCGCGCATCTTCTCCGTTGTGGATGTCTGGGACGCCCTTCTTTCTGCACGCTCCTATCGTGAGGCATGGCCGCTTGAGAAGGTTAAGGAGTATATTCGGTCCCGTTCCGGCTCAGAGTTCGACCCTGCCGTAGTGGACTGCTTCATGAAAATTCTGGATGAACAGGGACCTGATGAAATAACTAATCAGATAGATGAAGGCAATATATTGCATGCAATTAATTGCAATTATGATAATTATTGCATCTGAAGGTCAAGGAGATATGTTGATAGTAGTTTAAATTAGTCAAGTAATTTGAGTGGTTACTCATATAATTTAATCCTATTGTTTAAGTTTGCATATCTGGAACACGTCTTGCAAAGAGGTTTGCAATCAAAATCATTCAAAGCATATAATCAAATACGGTATGCTGAATCTGGCTGGCAGATAGGCCACGAAAATGCATGTACTGCCGGCATGCAGCTATCAGGTCTTCGTGTTTCAGACTCATCTGCCCGCAGCAGCGGGAACTCAGACAACGCAGGTTGAGGAGGCATCACATGGCATATCCGCTCTCACAGGGTGCCCGGTTTCGGGCAGCAGTAAAGGAAGAACGTCCGCTCCAGGTTGTTGGTGCGATCAACGCCTACGCAGCCCGTATGGCAGAGCGTTCCGGTTTTAAGGCGCTCTATCTTTCCGGCGGCGGCGTAGCTGCAAGTTCTCTTGGTGTTCCGGATCTCGGCATCAGCACCATGGACGATGTACTTACTGATCTCCGCCGCATAACTGATATCTCCGAGCTTCCTGTGCTGGTGGATATCGATACCGGCTGGGGCGGGGCATTCAATATCGCGCGGACTGTCCGCTCCATGATTACGTTTGGCGCTGCTGCCGTGCATATCGAGGACCAGGTTCAGGCCAAGCGCTGCGGCCATCGGCCAGGCAAGGCAATCGTCAGCAGGGAAGAGATGGTGGACCGCATTAAAGCAGCAGTTGATGCAAAGACTGATCCTGATTTTGTGATCATGGCGAGAACTGATGCGCTTGCGGTCGAAGGCCTTCAATCAGCGATCGACCGGGCCTGTGCCTGTGTGGAGGCCGGAGCGGATATGATATTCCCCGAGGCCATGACGGAACTGGCGATGTATAAGGAGTTCGCCGCGGCAGTGAAGGTCCCTGTCCTTGCGAATATCACCGAGTTCGGTTCAACAGAGCTTTACACGGTTGACGAACTCCGGCAGGCCGATGTTGCCCTGGTGCTCTATCCGCTTTCGGCATTCAGGGCGATGAGCAGGGCAGCACTTGCTGTGTATAACTCGATCCGCAAAGACGGAACGCAGAAGAGCACGCTGCCGATGATGCAGACACGTGCAGAACTATATGATTTTCTTGATTACCATGCTTTTGAGCAGAAGCTCGACACTATATTTTCCCGGGAGGAGACGAAATGAGCGCAGCGGAGGCAATTGAAACTGCAGCACCAAGGGTGAAGAAATCGGTCGCACTCTCAGGCGTATGCGCAGGCAATACCGCTGTCTGCACCGTAGGCCGGACCGGCAATGACCTGCATTACCGCGGGTATGACATCGTGGAGCTCGCGATGCATTCTACTTTCGAGGAAGTTTCTTTTCTCCTTGTGCATGGCGAATTGCCGACGGTGTCAGAACTAAAGGACTACAAGAAGAAACTCAGGAGCATGCGCGGTCTGCCTGCAGAACTAAAGACAGTGCTGGAACATATTCCTGCTGCTGCACATCCGATGGATGTGCTCAGGACAGGCTGTTCAGTGATCGGCACGGTCCTGCCCGAAAAAGAGGACCGCAATATTCAGGGTGCACGTGACATTATCGACCGGCTGGTTGCTTCTTTCGGGTCGATGCTTCTTTACTGGTGGCATTACAGTCAGAACGGCCGCCGCATCGAGGTAGAGACCGACGATGATACGGTCGCTGGTCATTTCCTGCATCTGCTGCACGGCAGGAAGCCGTCACCGCTTCAGGAGAAGGCCCTTGACCAGTCGCTCATCCTGTATGCCGAGCATGAATATACTGCCTCCACCTTTGCAGCCCGTGTCATCACCGGAACGCTATCGGACGTGCATTCTGCAATTACCGGGGCTATCGGCGCGCTTCGCGGGCCGAAGCACGGCGGTGCGAATGAGGCGGCCATAGAGATCCAGCGGCGCTATCGCACCCCCGACGAAGCTGAAGACGATATCAGGGTGCGCGTTGCGAACAAGGAGATCATTATCGGTTTCGGTCATCCGGTCTATACGGTCGGCGATCCGAGGAATCCGATCATTAAGGAGATTGCACGCAGACTCTGTAAGGACGGGGACAATATGAACCTGCATGCTGTTGCTGACCGTATTGAAACGGTCATGAAAAGGGAAAAGAACATGTTCCCGAACCTCGACTGGTATTCAGCGGTCTCATACCATATGATGGGAGTCCCTATTCCGATGTTCACCCCGATCTTCGTGATATCGAGGACAACGGGGTGGGGCGCTCATGTCATTGAGCAGCGTCTGGACAACAAGATCATCAGGCCGTCTGCCAACTACATCGGGATGGAGGACCGCACGTATCTGCCGATCGAAAAAAGATAAGAATACTGCTAAGCAGGGCTGAGGCTGAATATGTCTGCGTACTTCTGCCTGCAGGGAACTGATTCGTATTAAATAAATCAAGGAAAGATAACGAGGTATAACGATGAGCTCACAACTGTCAAATGTCCGCCCTGAGCCTGACAAGGTTCTGGTTGATATTGCGGAGTACGTATGCAGCTATGAAATTACGTCTGATGAGGCGTTTGAGACCGCGCGCTACTGCCTGATCGATACGCTCGGCTGCGGCCTGGAGGCATTAGGGTATCCCGCATGCACGAAACTGCTCGGCCCGATCGTTCCCGGCACTGTTGTGCCGGACGGAGCACGCGTCCCCGGCACACAGTTTCAGCTCGATCCTGTCCAGGCGGCATTCAATATTGGCGCTATGGTCCGCTGGCTCGACTTTAACGATACCTGGCTTGCTGCTGAATGGGGCCATCCTTCAGACAACCTCGGAGGAATACTTGCCGTAGCCGATTACCTGTCACGTAAGGCTGTCAGCCAGGGGAAGAAACCGCTTACGATGCGCGACGTTTTGTCTGCCATGATCAAGGCCCATGAGATCCAGGGCGTGATCGCCCTAGAAAATGCCTTTAACCGCGTTGGCCTTGACCATGTGGTACTGGTGAAGGTGGCATCTGCTGCAGTCTGCACCAGGCTTATGGGCGGCACTAGGGACGAGGTCATCGACGCCGTGTCGCAGGCGTTTGTGGATGGCCAGTCATTGAGAACATACCGACATGCTCCCAATACCGGTTCACGCAAGTCCTGGGCTGCAGGGGACGCAACCAGCAGGGCAGTACGTCTTGCCCTCTTTACGATGAAGGGCGAAATGGGCATTCCCGGGGTGCTGACCGCCAAGGGTTGGGGCTTCTATGACGCGCTTTTCAGGGGAAGTGCGTTCAGGTTTCAGCGTCCCTACGGCTCCTATGTTATGGAGCAGATACTCTTTAAGATATCCTTCCCTGCAGAATTCCATTCCCAGACCGCGGTGGAGTGTGCGATGGCACTGCATGCAACGCTGAAGGCATCGGGCAGGACTGTTGACGATATTGCCAAAATCACGATCCGCACCCATGAGGCTGCGGTGCGCATCATTGATAAAAAAGGTCCGCTCAATAATCCTGCAGACCGCGATCATTGCATACAGTATATGGTTGCAGTGCCTTTGATTTTCGGCCGGCTTACCGCATCGGACTACGAGGAGAGCATTGCAGTAGATCCCCGCATTGATGCACTTCGCGACAAGATTATATGCGTAGAGGACCCCCAGTTTACGAAGGACTATCACGATCCGGAGAAACGCTCTATCGCCAACGGTATTACGGTAGAACTGCGTAATGGCACCGTGCTCCCGGAGATGGTCATCGAATATCCGATCGGCCACCGCCGCCGCCGTACAGAAGGGATGCCGGTTCTGGTCGATAAGTTCAGGACCAACCTTACCCGTCGTTTCCCGGCAAAACAGCAGATGGCGATACTCGATGTATCTCTCGACCAGGCAAGGCTTGAGGAGATGCCGGTCAATGAATATGTCGATATGTTTGTCATATGATGTCCCGCCGGTGTTTTGCTGAAGCCCTGAAGGCTGATGCATAACCTTTTCGGTACGCTCAGGCAGTTCGATCCCGGCAATGGCAGGGTAGGGAGATACTTTTCCCTGCCCGCTCTTGCGGAAGCAGGCTTTAACAACGTTTGCCGTCTTCCTGTCTCGCTCCGTATCCTTCTTGAATCTCTGCTCAGAAACTACGACAATAAAAAAATAACAGAAGCTCATGTCAGGCAGCTTGCCGGATGGAAGCCCGATTCAGTCCGAACAGAGGAGATCCCGTTTGCCGTTGCCCGGATCCTATTGCAGGACTTCACCGGAGTGCCTCTTCTTTGTGATATGGCTGCAATGCGTGGTGTTGCCCTGCGGCAGGGAAAAGACCCTGGCATTATAGAGCCTCTTGTCCCTGTTGATCTTGTGGTGGACCATTCGGTACAGGTGGACTACTACGGCGGGACGTCTGCGCTACAGAAGAACATGGTGCTGGAGTTTGAGCGCAACAAAGAGCGCTATCAGTTTCTGAAATGGGGCATGAATGCCTTTAAGACCTTCAGGGTGGTCCCTCCCGGTATTGGCATTGTGCATCAGGTGAATCTCGAATATCTGGCGCGCGGACTTCATCAGAAGGACGGGCTGTATTATCCTGATACCCTTGTCGGCACTGACAGCCACACTACCATGATCAACAGCATAGGCGTCGTTGGCTGGGGTGTTGGCGGCATAGAGGCAGAGGCAGGTATGTTAGGCCAGCCGGTCTCTTTCCTTACGCCGGATGTTGCGGGTGTTCATCTCAGAGGCAGACTGCAGGAAGGCGTGACCGCAACGGATCTCGCACTGAGCATAACGGAGCTGCTGCGCCGGGAAAAGGTGGTAGGCAAATTCGTTGAGTTTTTCGGTGAGGGAGCCTCAGCCCTTGCACTCCCTGACCGGGCGACTGTGGCCAACATGGCTCCTGAATACGGTGCGACAATCGGCTTTTTCCCGATAGATGGCGTGACGGTCGATTTCTTCAGGTGCAGCGGCCGCACGGACGAGGAAGTATCTGCGATCGAATCATATTTCAGGGCGCAGGAACTGTTCGGGATGCCGAAGCCCGGGGAGATTGATTACTCAAGGGTGATCGACGTCGATCTTTCCGCGATTAGACCTTCTGTGGCAGGGCCGCGGCGGCCTCAGGACCGCATCGATCTTTCGGCCCTCGGAACCCGGTTTACGGAACTTTTCAGCCGGCCGGTCGAGGAAAACGGTTTTGCAAAAAAAAGCGCTGACCTGTCCCGGCGTTTCAGAACTGAGGACGGCAGCGAAATAGGCTCCGGTGATGTTATTATCGCAGCGATCACGTCCTGCACAAACACCTCTAATCCGGCAGTACTGCTTGCTGCAGGCCTGCTTGCAAAGAAAGCGGTCGAAAAGGGTCTCGTCATCGGCAAGCATGTAAAGACCTCTCTTGCACCAGGGTCCCGGATCGTTACCGACTATCTCAGGAGGGCAGGACTTCTGTCGTATCTCGAAGCATTGGGTTTCGCTGTTGCAGCATACGGCTGCACCACCTGCATTGGCAATGCAGGCCCTCTGGATGAGAGCGTTGAGGAGGCCATTGTAGCCAACGACCTTGTCTGTGCCGCAGTGCTGTCAGGCAACCGGAATTTCGAGGCCCGCATCCATGCCAACCTGCGTGCCAATTTTCTGATGAGTCCGCCGCTTGTCGTGGCCTTTGCCATTGCCGGTACGGTAATCAAGGACCTGGTTAACGAGCCTCTCGGTATTGGGAGCGACGGATCTGCCGTCTATCTGAGGGACCTCTGGCCCGGCAATGAAGAAGTTGCTGCAGTGATGAAGTATGCCACAGACCCCGATGCATTTCGACGCCTGTATGCTGACTTTACGAAGGACCATGATTTATGGAACAATGTATCGTCTGTTACTGACGAGGTCTATGACTGGCCGTCATCGACGTACATTGCAGAGCCGCCGTTCTTTGAGGATTTTACGATGCATACCGGCCGTATACCGGACATCAGGGCTGCACGGGCATTGGGCATCTTCGGAGATTCTGTCACGACCGATCATATCAGTCCTGCAGGCGCGATTCGGGCCGATTCTCCTGCGGGCAGATACCTTATCGAAAGGGGCGTTGAGAAGGCTGACTTTCAGAGCTACGGCACCCGGAGGGGCAACCACGAGGTGATGCTGCGCGGGACGTTTGCCAATGTGAGGATAAAGAACCTGATGCTGCCGCTCAGGGAAGACGGCAGTCCACAGGAAGGGGGCTATACGCTGTATCAGCCCTCAGGAGAACTGATGTCTATCTATGACGCCGCAATGAAATATGCTGCTCAGGGCACTCCGGCCATTGTGTTTGGAGGCGAGGAATATGGAACAGGTTCCTCGAGAGACTGGGCCGCCAAGGGTACTCAACTCCTTGGCATTAAGGCAGTTATTGCGAAGAGCTTTGAACGCATTCACCGCTCGAACCTCGTAGGCATGGGTATACTGCCGCTTCAGTTCGAAGGTGATTTTTCCGTCAAGTCCCTCGGCATCAGGGGCGATGAGGAGTTCGATATTGCAGGGCTGGAAGCTATCAGGCCGCAGCAGAAGATTTCGCTTGTTGTGCGTCGCAAAGACGGCAGCAGGCAGGAAGCAAGTCTGCTCTGCCGAATAGATACGCCCATAGAGGCAGATTACTTCAGGCACGGCGGGATACTTCCCTGCGTGCTGAGGGAGATTTTATCAGATCATACTGTATGATCCGTTAAGGTCCTGATAAGCAGGTCTTTGCGGTAAAGACCCTTCATAGAGTATAGGAAGAGAGTGGGAAGAAGATGAGGTTTCTGAGCAACCCGACTGGCAGAAAGATTGTGATGTCCCTTACCGGACTGATGATGATATTTTTTGCCGTAATCCATCTGCTGGGTAATATTTCGTTTTATAAGGGCCCTCAGGGCATCAACGCCTATGCAAACGTCCTGCAGGGTCTCGGCCCGCTGCTCTGGACCTCCCGGTTCGCCATGCTGACGGCCATCTTCCTGCATGGATTTTTCGGCATCCGTCTTACGCTTGAAAACAGAAGGGCAAAGTCACCGAAATACGCTGTCAATAATAACCTCAGCACGACCTTTGCAGGCAGAAGCATGATATGGACCGGGCTGCTCATAGCTTTTTATCTCGGTTATCACCTTCTTCATTTCACGCTGCAGATAATCTTCCCCGAGACTTCAGCCGCCCGGAACCCCGATGCCCTGGGCAGGCCGGATGTTTACCTGATGATGATACAGAGTTTTCATAAGCCGGCGATTGTCTTTATCTATTTTTCCGGCCTGGCTGCTCTGTCACTGCATCTCAGCCATGGCATACAGAGCATGGTTCAGACAGTGGGACTGAACAGTGAAAAGACCGTACCTTTGATGATGAAGGTTGCCGCAGTTGTTGCTGCAATCGTCTTTCTCGCCTACATATCCATCCCTGCGGGCATCATCGCCAATGCGGTGGGGAAATAGGAGTAACGATGATCCTTAACGGAAATAGCCCTTCGGGGCCGCTGGCGCAGATGTGGGACAGACGCAGGCAGGAGCTGAAGCTCGTGAATCCTGCCAACAAACGCAAATATAAGATCATTGTCGTCGGACTGGGGCTTGCGGGCGCCTCTGCCGCAGCTACCCTCGGTGAACTCGGCTATCAGGTTGAGGCGTTTTGCTTTCAGGACAGCCCCAGAAGAGGGCACAGCATTGCGGCCCAGGGTGGTATCAACGCGGCCAAGAACTATCCCAGTGACGGCGACAGCATATTCCGCCTTTTCCATGACACGATAAAAGGTGGAGACTTCAGGGCGCGTGAGTCAAACGTATACCGGCTTGCTACGCTCAGCAACCTTATCATTGACCAGTGCGTGGCGCAGGGTGTTCCCTTTGCCCGGGACTATGCAGGTTATCTTGACAACCGGTCCTTTGGTGGAGCACAGGTATCGAGGACCTTCTATGCAAGGGGGCAGACAGGACAGCAGCTCCTGCTTGGCGCATATGGCGCACTTTCCCGCCAGATACATGCCGGTACCGTCAGACTTTTTCCCAGATCTGAGATGCTCGACCTTGTGGTTGTCAACGGACAGGCCAGGGGCATAATAGTGAGGGACCTGGTCACCGGCATGGTCAACAGTTTCGCTGCTGATGCCGTATGCCTCTGCACTGGGGGTTACACAAACGTATTTAACCTCTCGACCAATGCCATGGGCTCCAACGTAACCGCGACCTTCCGCGCCTACATGAAGGGGGCCTATTTTGCGAATCCCTGCTACACGCAGATACATCCGACCTGCATACCGGTTACCGGAGAGCATCAGTCAAAACTGACGCTCATGTCCGAGTCGCTCCGCAACGACGGACGGGTCTGGGTGCCGAAGACCGGAGGGGACAAAAGAGCTCCGCGGGACATACCGGAGGGAGAGAGGGATTATTTCCTCGAAAGAAAATACCCCAGTTTCGGCAATCTTGCGCCGCGGGACATAGCCTCCCGCGCAGCGAAGGAAGTCTGCGATGAAGGCAGGGGAGTGGGGCCGGGGGGAAGAGGCGTATACCTTGATTTCGCCGATTCTATTGCACGGCTCGGGAAAGAGAAAATAGCAGAGCGATACGGCAACCTCTTTGAGATGTATCAGAAGATCACGGCAGAAAATGCGTATGACAGACCGATGCGCATCTATCCCGCGCCTCACTATGCCATGGGCGGACTCTGGGTGGACTATAACCTCCAGAGCAGCATCCCCGGACTCTTTGTCCTTGGAGAGGCCAACTTCTCGGACCATGGCGCAAACCGCCTTGGAGCCAGCGCTCTGATGCAGGGGCTTGCGGACGGGTATTTCATCATCTCCCATACCATCGCTGACCACCTTGCGCGCACAGAGCCCGGCAAGGTCAGGCCGGAGCACGAGGAGTTCAAAAGAGCGGAGGAAGGGGTCAATAGCCGCACAAAAAAACTGCTCTCGATCAAAGGGGGAAAGACGGCAAGCGATTTCCACCGGCAGCTTGGCAGTATCATGTGGGAGCATGTCGGTATGGCAAGAACCAGAGAGAGCCTTGGCATCGCCCTAGGTCGGATACCCGAGCTCAGAGCGGAGTTTTGGGAGAACGTGGCAATACCCGGCAGCGGGGCTCAACTGAACCAGGAACTCGAAAAAGCGGGGCGTGTTGCTGACTTCCTCGAGTTTGCGGAACTGATGGCCCTTGATGCGCTTCAGCGTGAAGAGTCCTGTGGCGGCCATTTTCGGGTTGAGCATCAGATGCCTGACGGAGAAGCCAGGCGCGACGACGAAAACTTCTGCTACGTGGCGGCGTGGCAGTTCAGGGGAAGAGACGGCAGCCCCGAGCTTCACAAGGAGCCGCTCATCTTTGAGAATATACCGCTTGCAACAAGGAGCTACAAGTAATGGACCTTATCTTATATATCTGGAGGCAAAACGGTCCTGAGGATATGGGCAGGCTGGAGCAGCATCGGGCGTTACATATAAGCCCTGACATGTCATTCCTTGAGATGCTCGATCAGGTAAACGAAGCCCTCATCAAAGAAGGCAGAGAACCGGTTGCTTTTGACCATGACTGCAGGGAAGGCATCTGCGGCATGTGTTCGCAGGTGATTAACGGCATTCCCCACGGCCCCCAGAAAAAAACGACGGTCTGCCAGCTCCATATGCGCAACTTCAAAGATGGCGATACTATCTATATTGAACCCTGGAAGGCGCGTGCCTTCCCGGTGATCAGAGACCTGATCGTCGACCGGAGCAGTCTTGACCGAATCGTCCAGTCGGGTGGATATGTCTCAGTGCATACCGGCGGTGTGCCTGACGCAAACGCAATCCTGATACCAAAGGAAGACGCAGACAGCGCCATGGACGCCTCAGAATGCATCGGCTGCGGCGCCTGTGTGGCTGCCTGCCCCAATGGCTCGGCCATGCTCTTTACCGCTGCAAAGGTATCTCACCTTGCGGCGCTGCCGCAGGGAAGAGTTGAGGCTGCGCGCCGGGTATGTGCCATGACTGAGGCCATGCTTCGTGAGGGGTTCGGAAACTGCAGCAACCATTATGCGTGCGAGGCGGCATGTCCCAAGGGGATCAAGGTGAAGTTCATTGCAAAACTAAACAGGGAGTACATAAAAGCTCAATTCAATACAGGGAGAAATACATGAAAAAAAAGGTGACTGTCATAGGTGCAGGCAACGTTGGTGCTTCACTGTCGCAGATGATCGTGCAGCAGGGCGGCGCTGACGTTGTGCTCTTCGATATTGCAGAGGGGGTTCCGCAGGGCAAGGCACTCGACCTTGCTGAGGCCTGTCCTCTGTGGGGTTCTTCGTCCCGCATTACCGGCACAAACGACTATGCAGAGACGGCTGGATCAGATGTAATTGTGGTAACAGCCGGTTTTCCGAGAAAGCCTGGCATGAGCAGAGACGACCTTCTTTCAGCAAATGCAGCGGTGGTCTCCGGCGTTGTCGGCCATACCGCAACGTTGTCTCCCGATGCGGTCATCATTATCGTAACCAACCCCATGGATGTCATGACTCAGTTGAGCCTGAAGGTCTCAGGCTTCGACCCCCGCAGGGTGATCGGGATGGGAGGCATCCTGGATTCAGCGAGGTTCAGGACCTTTGTGGCCTGGGAAATGGGGGCGTCGCCTCAGGATGTTGAAGCCCTTGTGCTGGGGGGCCACGGGGATCTGATGGTCCCGATGCCGCGCTTCACCACGGTTAAAGGCGTGCCTGTCACAACGCTTCTTGGCGGGGAGAGGATTAACGCACTTATTGAGAGGACAAAAAGCGGCGGCGCTGAGGTGGTCTCTCTCTTAAAGACCGGGAGCGCCTATTATGCGCCGGCTGCGGCAACCCACCAGATGGTTATGTCTGTTATCCTTGACGAAAAAAGAATGCTCCCCTGCGCAGCCTATCTGAACGGACAATACGGTACGCAGGGGGTTTATACCGGAGTGCCGGTTTTGCTGGGAGCCGACGGAGTGGAGAAGATTATTGAGCTGCCGCTGAACGATCAGGAAAGAGCAGATTTCGATCGTTCTGTGGAGGCTGTCAGGCAGCTTACGGATAAACTGAAACTGACAACATAATTGCCACAAAATACATAAATAACCAAGGAGGCTTACGATGGGCAGGTACGAGGAAGTTTTTAACAGAAGTATTCAGGACCCGGAGGGTTTCTGGGCAGAGGCTGCTGAAGCAATTGACTGGTACAAGAAGTGGGACAAAGTTCTGGACGATTCGAACAAGCCTTTTTACCGCTGGTTTTCCGGCGGTGAGATGAACACCTGCTACAATGCGGTTGACCGGCATGTCAAAGACGGCCGGGCTGAGCAGACGGCACTTATTTATGACAGTCCTGTTACCGGTTCGATACAGAAATATACCTATCGTGAACTGCTTGAAAAGGTCTCGCGGTTTGCCGGAGCGCTTAAGGATATGGGAGTAGCCAAAGGCGATACGGTCATTATTTATATGCCGATGATCCCGCAGGCAGCAATAGCAATGCTCGCCTGCGCGCGTCTGGGGGCGATTCACTCGGTGGTATTTGGCGGCTTTGCTCCGCACGAGCTTGCCATCCGCATTGACGATGCGAGGCCGCGTGTCATCATCTCCGCCTCCTGCGGCATAGAGGTAAAGAAGATTATCGAGTATAAATCGATGCTCAACAAGGCCATTGAACTTGCCGAACATAAACCGGAAAAATGCGTAATTCTGCAGCGTCCCCAGGTTGCTGCCGAGCTGACACCGGGACGTGATTTTGACTGGGATGACGTATCGGCAAAGGCGGAACCGGCTGACTGCGTACCGGTCAAGGCGACTGACCCGCTCTATATCCTCTACACCTCTGGCACAACCGGCAAGCCTAAAGGCATTGTGCGCGACAACGGCGGTCATGCCGTTGCGCTGCGCTGGAGCATGGAGAACATCTATGATACGAAACCTGGTGAGGTTTTCTGGGCTGCATCTGACGTGGGGTGGGTAGTTGGCCATTCCTACATTGTCTATGCCCCGCTTCTGGCAGGTTGCACGACCATACTGTATGAAGGAAAACCGGTCGGCACGCCTGATCCGGGAGCCTTCTGGAGGGTAATCTCTGAACACGGCGTGAAGACCCTTTTTACGGCGCCGACTGCGTTTCGGGCAATCAAGAGGGACGATCCTCAGGGTGATTACCTGAAAAAGTATGACCTGTCGAATTTCAAATATCTATTTCTGGCCGGTGAACGGCTCGATCCGGATACCTACCACTGGGCCCATAATTTACTTCACAGGCCGGTCATTGACCACTGGTGGCAGACAGAGACCGGCTGGCCGATAACCGCAAACTGCATGGGCATAGAACAGTTTCCCCTCAAACCGGGATCATCGACCATGCCTGTTCCGGGATTCGACGTTCAGATACTCGACAGCAGCGGCAAGGTTCTCGGTCCCACGCAGGAGGGACTTGTTGTTGTGAAACTGCCTCTTCCTCCGGGCACGCTGCCGACGCTCTGGCAGGCTGATGAGAGATTTTTACAGTCATATACAAAGGTATATCCCGGTTACTATTTCACGAGCGACGGGGGGTTCAGGGATGAGGATGGGTATGTCTTTATCATGGGCCGCGTTGACGATGTGATCAATGTAGCAGGTCATCGTCTTTCGACCGGTGAGATGGAAGAGATTATTTCCCAGCACCCGGATGTTGCAGAATGTGCAGTCTTTGGTGTGCATGATTCGCTTAAGGGACAGGTTCCTTTTGGCCTTGTGGTCCTGAAGGCGGGTGTCAAGACAGACAGCAGTGAGATGAAAAAAGGACTGGTGGGAATGATACGGCAGGAAATCGGCCCCATTGCCTGCTTTAACGAGGCTGCGGTTGTCGCAAGACTGCCGAAAACGCGCTCGGGAAAGATCCTGAGAGGCACGATGAGAAAAATCGCTGACGGCGAACCATTTGCCATGCCCTCGACCATCGAGGACCCTGCGGTTCTTGGTGAAATTGAGGAAACGCTCAGAAAAGCGGGGTATGCGAACAAAAAATAGCAGCGACAATGAACGAGATAAAAATGCGGCTTTCGGGCCGCATTTTTTTTATGAAGACTGGATGCCGCGAAAGCTACTTCTTATGAAAAAGGACAATGCGGTTGGTGTTGGTGCCGTCGGTGTTATTGCTGACCCCCCAGATGTTTGAGGTCTTGGTAAATTCCTGCAGGTTAATAACGATCCCTTCGCAGGAGAAGCCCGCAGCAATGCCAAGGGGCACCACAAATTCATCGAGCCTGATCGTCCCTTTTCGTACTTCGCCCACCTCAAAGGCTACCCAACCGCCCTTTTTCGTGATCCGATACAGTTCATGAAAGACCCTGCCCATGATCTCCGACCAATCTGTTATCGATTTCGGCGTAGATATACCTGAGGCGATCTTTTCGGCATCCATGCCATTGAACCAGCATCTGAGCCAGTTGTCCTTTGAATACGTGACAATGTCCAGGAAGGGCGGTGATGTTACGGTCAACTGAACGGTTTTTGATTGTATCTCTGCTGTTTTGGATGCATCACATGCCAGGAATAATGCCGTTTCCCCTGCCTTGTTCAGGTAACTCTTCTGTTCTTCTGTCACATTCCTGAGGAGGCTTTTTGTTTTTTTCAGGATGATCTGTTTAATATCCCTATATTCCGGGATTTGGTCGCGCTTTATATTTATCCTGATCTGTTCATCCTGTGTTATTGCCTGATTGGGCGGAAACGTATAGACCGAGAAAAAGCCTGAGGAGTGGCCGGTCAGGCGGTTCGTGGCAACCATGCGGATCCATCTGTCTGTCATGTCCTCAGATCCGTCCTCTTTTCTTTTCTGCAGATACTGTTTGAGTGAAAGGATTTCTGTCAGCGTATCAGCATGATAGAACATCGATAGATCTGTGTCAGGCTTGATCCGTTTCTTAAATCTGATCTGCTCAACGCGCTCTGCGATATCCTCAAAACGGGGGATGAAAAAACGCGGTATTGCCAGTATTTGATTAAGCGGATTGATGTCGTTTGAGATGATCCTGCGGCAGAGCAGTCCTGCCTCGATAACGGTTGTGCCCCGCCCGCTGAACGGATCATACACAATATCACCCTCTGATGTAAGGAGGTTGATAAAGAAGGCAGGCAACTGCGGCTTAAAGCATGCCCTGTACGATATCTCATGGATTGAAGAGGCCTGCCGCTGTCTTGCAGTCCAGAATTCATTTATATACTGAGGTATGCGGTGACCATCAAGAGAAACGGTTCGGACTATTGTTGCTGATTCATGTTGGTGAGGAACATCTGAAACGTGTATATTTCTGAATTGGCTGATATAGCTTGCAAGAGTTTCTGTATTGCCTTTTGTGCCAATCATGAGGTCAGTCCTAACGCATGGAGATAACTGGCGGAGAGGGGGGGATTCGAACCCCCGATGGAGTTGCCCCCATAACGATTTTCGAGACCGCCGCCTTCAACCGCTCAGCCACCTCTCCAAGGCGTCTATTTTACCGCAAACGTATTTACAATTGAAACCGTGATGAGGGAAAAATGATGAGCAGGCTTCTCCTGTTACTGCCCAATCCTGCGGAATAGTGATGAAATGTCGGCGAGAGCCCTGTGTTGTCAGTGAAATGCCTGTTCTTTGACCTGGATCACGGTCAGGGGCATTGAACTGACCAGTTCCTTGTCGAGATAGTGCTCAATCCAGTATGTGCCGGCTGCCCGGAACTCGATATTCAGATGCAGGGAAACATCGCGGTGTTTGTGATGAGCGTCGTTCATCGCGATCCGTGATACCGTTTCCCTGAGCGTGGTCTTCCGGTCAGGGGACAAAAGTCGTGTAATAATTTCAAATTCTCCCCGGCCTTCAGTCCATTCGGACATGAGGGCAAGACGCGGGTGAAGCACAGGGAAACTCATGGCGTAGATGTTTTCAAAAAGACCCATGAGGCTGATCTTGCCCCCCTGTTCCTGTCTCACATCATCGCAGACGATGGTGTAGCTGAGTGATGGTTTCATTGTCTCTGTCATTGGGAGCCCCTTTGTAATAGCGATAGCAGTAATAGTCTGTATTTTACCGTTCACCGGAAAAAACAACAAGAAGCCGCCGGATACCTTAGAGCGTATTCCTGCCACAATCGGATACGCTCGCAGATCTGCTGATGTATGGAAATACGCTCCGGACAAACGGTAAAATAAGCCCATGATCATTCATACGAAAAATGGAGAAATGACTGACACGTTACTGCAGTTGAGAGAAATGTTCCCCTCCCTTGCCGATGAAGCGGATTCGCTTGAGGTCCTTGTCTGCGTCAGGGAGGATGCGGTGCGGGTCAGGGCCTTTGCTGCCATGTCAGGATTCAGGACCGAACTCTGTCGTGAAGACGACCATTACCGGATCAGCATTAGCGGCAGTTCCTGCGGATGTTGCAGGTAATTCGATGAGTATTCCGTTTCAGGAAAATGAGCATATCGTGGTATTGGGAGGCGGACTGACCGGTCTTTCTGCAGGAGCTGTTCTTGCCCGGGCAGGGTTTGGGGTGCGTGTGCTTGAAGCCGACATGACGGTCGGAGGCCTCTCAAAGACGATTTATCACAACGGCTTCAGGTTTGATCTCGGCGGCCACCGGTTCTTTACGACTGACGAAAAACTGAATTATTTTATTCGGGACCTGATGCAGGATGAACTGATCACCGTGCCCCGCTCCAGCAAGATTTTCATGCGGGATACGTTTCTCGACTATCCTCTCAGACCCGCAAATGCTTTTTTTGGGCTCGGTATATCTACGAGCCTCGGTATCCTTGTTGATTTCGGCATCGAAAAATGCAGAGGCTTATTCGGCCGAAAAGACCCTGTTTCTCTTGAGGACTGGGTGATAAGAAACTTCGGCCGCACCATGTTCGATATTTACTTTAAGGTCTATAGTGAAAAGGTCTGGGGTATCGATTGCAGCAGGATCAGCGCTGAATGGGTTGACCGCAGGATCAGCGGGTTGTCGCTCGGCAGGGCGCTCAAAAATGCATTTTTCAGGGCAGGCGGGAAAAAGATTCCGACCCTCGTGGATGAGTTCTTTTATCCGAAGCTCGGTATCGGCAGGATATCTGACCGGCTTAAAGACGAGATCGAGCTGCATAATGAGGTCAGGCTTGATACCAGGGTCGAGGAGATCCATCACGACCATGGCGAGATCAAAAGCATCGCGGTGCGTCATCAGGGCAAGCGTGAGCTGATAACCGGCAGGCAGTTCATATCGAGTCTGCCCCTGACCCACGTTATCAATATGCTGCGTCCTGCTCCACCGCATCATATCCTTGAGGCGGCATCAAGACTCAGGTTTCGGGACCTTGTCGTTGTCGCCGTTATGATCGACAAAAAACGGGTTACTGATCAGACATGGATCTACATACCGGAGGAGAAAATACCTTTTGGCAGGATTCATGAGCCGACGAACTGGTCTGAGATGATGGCTCCGGAGGGCAAGACCCTGCTTGTGGTCGAATATTTCAGTTTTAAAGGTGACAGGATATGGAGCGAAACGGATGCGCACCTTCTTGAGATTACGGTCGGGCACCTTGAGAAACTCGGCTTTATCGAAAGCAGAGATGTATGCGACAGCATGGTCGTCCGCGTTCCAAAGGCCTATCCGCTTTTTGAAGTCGGCTATCATGGGCTTTGCGATGAACTCTATACGTATCTGGGGCAGTTTAAGAATCTTCATATTGCCGGAAGATCAGGCATGTTTCGCTATTACAATATGGACCATGCGATAGAGTCAGGCATCGGTGCAGCAGAGGCTGTGATACGCAGGGGTGCGCCTTCATCTGCTTCGGCAGAAGCAGATACATTCTATGCAGGCTGCAAATAATGAGATGCGCGCTGGTCATACCATCATGGGTCCCTGAGGATATCTTTTCCTCAAAGACCGCGGCATCCCAGATCAACTACTGGCAGCCACTCGGAACGCTCTATGTTGCGGCAGTGCTGAGACAGGCCGGCCATGAGGTTATCTTTGTTAATGGTGCATTTACCCTGCATGAGCAGCTTTTGAGCGAAATCCGGGCATTCAAACCGGATTTTATCGGTATCTATTCAACTACCTTTGGCTGGAACAAGGCGAAAGCTGCGGCAGCTGACATCCGAAAGATGCTTGGAGATGTTTTTATCTGCGCCGGCGGCCCGTATCCGATTGCGGTTCAGGAGAACTGTCTTCAGGATTCAGGCAATCTCTTTGATGCAATCGTCACAGGGGAGGGTGAGCAGACCTGCCTTGAGATGATCGAGAGACTTGAATCCGGCAAAGGATTTCAGGGAGTTTCAGGCGTAGCATATCGTGAAAAAGGAGAGATCGTTAAGAACCCGCCCCGACCGCTGATAGAAGATCTTGATGCGCTGCCTTTTCCAGCGCGAGACCTCCTTGGCGATTCGATGCTCTATATCCCACCCCCTGCGACGTACAAGAGAAAACCGGTGGCCGTGCTTATGACTTCGCGCGGCTGCAACAGGAAATGCATCTATTGCTTTCAGATAGACAGACAGAGACAGCGGGGTATCAGGTTTCGCAGTGTTGACAGCGTGCTGAAAGAGATCGAGCATTGCCTTGCGCTCGGCTATAAGGAGATCAAATTTATTGACGACACGCTAGCCGCTGATTATGACAGGGCAATGCAGCTTGCGCAGGAGATAAAAAAACGGAAGCTCGACTTTACCTGGTTTGCCTCTGCCTGCGTAAATCAGGTGGACAAGCCGCTGCTCCAGGCGTTCAGAGATGCCGGCTGCTGGGCTATTCTTTTTGGCGCAGAAAGCGGTGTTCAGAAGAACCTCAACACCATCAGGAAGGGCACGACCCTTGACCAGATACGCAGGGCAGTAAAGGCCGCACAGGAAGTCGGCATCCGGGTGAGCACTCCCTTCATGTTCGGCATTCCGGGGGAGACCTTTGAGGAGGGGCTCCAGACCATTGAATTTGCTCTTGACCTGAATCCTGACATTGCCAACTTTCATGCCATAACGCCCTTTCCCGGCACAGAACTTTATGACAACCTTGCCCAGTATGGTACGATCTCGGACGAGCTTTCAGACTTCACCTATCAGGGGGCAGCATTCATCCCCTTTACCATGACCAGGGAAGAGATCCTGAAACTCCGCCAGCTCGCATTTAAGCGGTTTTATTCCCGCCCCTCATTTCTGTTTAAGCGACTGCTTGAATTGAGAAGTCCCCATGAACTCATGATTGCCCTCAAGAGCCTGAGAAGCCTCTTCCATCTCTGGACCAAAAGCGAACTTTTTGAAAAGAAGAAGCGTGATGTCTCTGCATAGCCTTAATTGCTGCGAAGGGTAAACAACGGTTCCTGGATCTTTTCTCCGTGGCAGATGGGGCACCTGCCCGGTTTTTTGAGCCGCTCCCTTTTCCTGAAGATAAAGCCGCATTTCGTGCATTCAGCCGGTATGACGGTAAGATGATGGCCGGTCTTATGTGTCGAACGTCCGATATGTTCAAGGTGTTCAGATACATCCTTCTCTGAAATATGGACCTCAGCCGATAGCTCCATTGCAGAGAGGGTCTGGTCCTTTAGCAAAGACAAAATCTCCTTTCTGATCGTCTCGTGCCGTTCAGCAGGGACCGGCGGCTCCTTGGGTTTCTGCTTCCTTACCACGTGTTGTTATGAATACGCGACTGATTGTACCGGTCAGACCGGGGTGGTTTTTCTTCAGCCGGATGGCCGATTGGGATCAAGGCAAAGGGTATCACCTGCTCAGGGATGCCGAAAAGTTTGCGGAACCCGGTAACGCGATCTTCCCTGGGGTACACCCCTACCCATACTCCTCCAAGCCCGACTGCATGGATTGCCAGAAGAAGGTTCTCCGTGGCCGCCGCACAGTCCTGAACCCAGTATCCGACATGTTTTTCGAGTGACGGATCTCCGCAGACAAGGATTGCCATCGATGATTCCCGGCACATGAGGGAATGGGGGTGCAGAGAAGGTATCTGGTCTAACAGTTTTCTGTCGTTTATGACGATAAAATGCCAGGGCTGCTGGTTGCCTGCTGACGGTGCGCTCATGGCGGCCTCAAGTATGTCATGCAAGGCCTGTCCTGAAACCGCTTCTGTGGTATATTTGCGAATGCTCCTGCGTGAATAGAGTATCTCCATAGCGCTCATGATAGGCCTCCTGACCATGATTTTCGATATGCTTTCAGTATAGCAAAAGAGTATCTGGTTTGCCCTGGCCGGGCATGGAAATAGACCGCTCATAATTGGTATGCTTACATCTATGCGAAAAGAACTGCTCATCAACAAAAAACGTCTGATCTGCACCTTCATGGACCTTATCAATATCAACTCTCCATCCTTTGAAGAGGGACGCATTGGCGACCACCTTGAAGACGCATTTCGTGGCCTTGGATTCAGGGTAACCAGGCAGAGCTATGACAGATCGTTCAATATTATAGCCTTCAAGAAAGGCAGTCTGAAAAAAGCTGCACCGCTTCTGCTCAGCGCACATATGGATACAATCGAGCCGACAGAGGGCATACGCTATGCGATAAAGGGAAATGTCATAAGGTCTGTCGGCGAAACAGTCCTTGGCGCAGACGACAAAAGCGCCATAGCCCAGATTCTCGAGGCAATGACAGTGATGAAGAAGCAGGATATCCCTCATGGTGATATCGAGGTTGTCCTGACTTCAGCAGAAGAGAAGGGACTCTTTGGCGCCAAGGGCCTTGATTTCAGAAAAATAAAAAGCAGATTTGCCCTTGTGCTCGACTCAGGCGGTCCGGTCGGCAGGATCGTTGTTTCTGCTCCGACGCAGATCAGTTATGAGATGCGGGTTGTAGGGAGGCCTGCGCATGCCGGTATCGAGCCGGAGAGAGGCATCAACGCCATACGAGTTGCCGCGGAGATCATTGCGGCAGTCCCTGACGGAAGAATTGATTCAGTGACAACTGCGAATATCGGGTTAATCCGGGGAGGCACTGCGACGAATGTTGTCCCCAAAGAGGTCCTGATCCATGGTGAAGTGAGAAGCCATGATTCCGGTGCGCTGCGAACGGTCAAGAACGCTATCTTCGATTCGGCAAAAAACATTGCAAAAAAGAGAAGTGCAAAGGTGCATATCAAAGCCCGCGAAGAATACCGGACATTCAGGATCAGCGAAAAGGAGCCTTTCCTTGCCTTTATGGATTCGATATTCCTGAAGTCAGGGATAGAGCCGGAGCATACGGCGACCGGCGGCGGCTCTGACGCCAATATCTTTAATCAGCACGGGATCGTAACTCTCAACCTTTCCACCGGTATGCAGAAGGTCCACTCCCACGATGAATTTATCCATATCGACGACCTTCTGAACGGAAGCATTGTTGTTGCTGCTGCGGTCAGAGATTTCGTCGAGTTCAGGAAATAGCTGCGAATACCCGCCCGTTACGTCCGCTGATATGATAAGGAGATAATGATGAGAAAAATGAATGATAAAGAGCCGCAGGGCAAAAACGTCGTCTGGAACCTGAAGCATCTTTTTCTGGGCGACGATGATCCGCGCATTGAAGAGCAGAAGAGGCTGATCAAGAAGAAGAGTTATGCGTTTATCAATAAGTGGAAAGGGCGCAGGGATTACCTGAAAGACCCTGCCGTGCTTAAAGAGGCGCTGGATGAGTATGAGCGCTGGATGAGGAATTACGGTTCAGACGGCAATCCTGGCTATTATTTCTGGCTCAGAAACCAGATCGATCGAAATAATACTGACCTCAAGGCACAGCTCAACAAGATCGAAGAATTCAGCAGGAATATCGGCAATGATATTCAGTTTTTCCACCTCAGAATCGCAAAGATACCCCGCTCCCTGCAGAAGAAATTCCTTGCATATAAGGGTCTCCGCACATATCGTCATTACCTCGACCGTATTTTTGCAGAGTCCCAGTATATGCTCTCCGAACCGGAAGAGAAGATCATGAACCTCAAATCCTCCACTTCTTACGGCAACTGGGTAAGAATGACGTCCGACTTTCTCTCCCGTGAGGAGCGCAAGGTCCTGCTTGAAGACGGCAGTTATGCCGCAAAACCCCTTCCGGATATCTCAAGCCTGACGAAAAGCAGAAACAGGAAAGTGCGTGATACTGCTGCAAAGGCGTTCAATGATATCATGAGCTGCAACGTCGATATCGCAGAGGTCGAGATCAACTCCGTGCTTGCGAACAAGAAAGTTGACGATGAACTGAGAGGGGTCCCCCGGCCGGATCTGCTTAGGCATATCAGCGATGACATGGAGAGTGAGACGGTCGATGCGCTGATACGGGCTGTTTCCGGGCGCTATGATATCTCCCGCCGCTTTTATGAACTGAAGGCCGAACTCATGGGTGTAAGGGTCCTGAAATATCATGAGAGAAATGTTGAATACGGCTCGATAGAGACGAAATATCCGTATGACAGATCAGTGAAACTTACCAGAAAGGTCTTTGCCGGTCTTGATCCGCAGTTTGCCGATATTTTTGACGGGTTTCTCGGCAGCGGGCAGTTCGACGTGTATCCGAGAAAGGGCAAGGGCAGCGGCGCCTTCTGTGTGCATCATCTTATATCCCAGCCGACCTATATCCTTCTGAACCACACGGGTATTCTCTCTGATGTGCTGACGCTTGCTCATGAGCTTGGCCATGGTATCAATAATGAGCTGATCCGGCAGAAGCATCATGCACTGAACTTCGGCACGCCTACTTCGACTGCGGAAGTTGCCAGCACCTTTATGGAAGACTTTGTCTTGAAGGAGATCCTGCGGCAGGCTGATGACGAACTCAGACTGAGCATCATGATGATGAAACTCAACGATGAAGTCTCAACCATCTGCAGGCAGGTTGCCTGCTACCAATTCGAGCAGGAGCTTCACCTTATCTTTAGAGCGAAGGGCTACCTTTCGAAGCTTGAGATCGGCAAGCTCTTCCAGAAGCATATGGCGGCTTATATGGGCGATGCAGTTGAGCAGTCAGCAGGATCCGAGAACTGGTGGGTCTACTGGAGTCATATTCGCCAGTTCTTTTATGTGTATTCCTACGCCGGCGGGCTCCTTATCTCAAAGTCGCTTCAGAACTCTGTTCAGGGGGACCCGAAGTTCATTACGAAGGTAAAGGAATTTCTGTCCGCAGGTCTTTCGGACAGCCCGAAGAATATATTCATGAAGATGGGCATTGATATCACAGACCGCGGGTTCTGGGATAAAGGACTGGATGAGATTGAAGTCCTGCTTCAGGAGACAAGGGAATTAGCATTGAAACTGAAGAAGATCAGAAAGAAACGATAATGCTTGCTGCGGTCGGAGCGTCTGACGTCTGCGCTATTTAAGGACGATATGGAAGCCGATTACCGTACGGAAATCCTTGCTGGTCTTCTTTGTCGGGTCCTGCCGGCTTGGCGCTGTGCAATCCATATAGGTGCTGAGACCATCACCGACAGGGATGCTGAATTCCCGTGCGGTGTTTACTGATTGGGCTTTATTCATCATGAGTCCGGTTGCTTTAAGATTGATGGCGGATGCAAGGTCTTTCGTTGAATCGTCAGCCATTGCAGCGGATGCAAGAAAAAGAGACAGGACGGTAAAAACCAGGAGGGATACGTATCTCAGAAGGGTAATGGTATTCACGACTTTTTTATGTTATCACAATGTTCGTGAAAACACCGTTAAATTTTCTTCATTTTTAATAGTATCTTGGAACTATTCAATCATAAACAAATATTGTCAGGAGCATAAAGATGTGTGAATTCTGCACAAAGCACGGAGAAGGAAAGATCTGGTATAAGAATGCGGCAAACTATGGACAGGATCTCCTGTCTGACCTCAACCGCCGTAACTATATAGAGACTTTCTTGCTGCCGATCGAGGAGATCCGCGAACTGGTGCGGAAGGCCAGGACCGTGGTCCGCATGCCCTGTGCCTGCCGCTGGGATATCGAAAAAAAAGAAGTCCGCTGCTGTTATGCGATCAGCTATGGCCCTGAGCCCTGGTATAACGCCATAGATATGAGCTACTTTGGCACTGCACCAGATCAGGGTCTTGAATCCCTGAACGCTGACCTTGCGCTAAGGCAGATGGAGGAGATGGAAGAGCAGGGGGCGATCCATACCATCTGGACCATGATGACGCCTTTTATCGGTGCCATCTGCAACTGCTCCGCAGAGGGCTGTCTTGCCATGACAACCCTCTCAAAAATTCATGTCGAGACCATGGCTCGGGCTGAATATGCGGCACGGGTCGATGAAACGATCTGCAGCGGATGTGGTCTCTGTGATACGGTCTGTCACTTTGACGCTATCGACAGTATTGAGGTGAGCGGAAGGTCGGTCAGCCGCATTGACAAGGGAAAATGTTTCGGCTGCGGAATATGCCGCAGGTCCTGCAGTCTGAATGCTATCTCGCTGGAATTAAGGTAACGGCAGAGCGTTCCGGCTTATTGCCAAAAACGCTTCTTTTTCAGGATCTGAAAGAGGTTGCTGTAGTCATCGGTCCAGACGCGCATCGCAGGATCTGATTTCAGCGTTCCTGCAGCCTTGGCAATTTCAGGAGATTTCAGCGGCGCTGAGGTCATCAAAACCCAGTCTGAAGAATAGATCTCCTCAGTTTCGTCTTCCGTGCTGCTGATCATGACCGCCTGCTTGCCAAGTGCGCTGCCGAGTTTTTCGACAACCGGTTCCAGATTAAGGTGGGCATTGGAAATGTGCAGCGCAAGGACTCCATCGGGCCCGAGGTGGCGGAAATAAAGCTCAAGCGCCTGTGTGGTAAGCAGATGGGCGGGAATGGAGTCTCCGGAGAACGCATCTACTACCAGCAGGTCATATATCCGGTCCTTTTCCTGCTCAAGAGAAAGACGGGCGTCTCCAAGAATAATCTCTGCAGTGCCGCGGCAATCCGACAGATAGGTAAACTCTTCCCTGGCGAGCTTCTCGACAAGGGGATTGATCTCATAAAAGCGGAAGAGGTCGCCAGGTTCGGCGTATGCTGCCAGAGTTCCGGCGCCGAGGCCTACAACACCGACCTGCAGCGAAGGTTTTCTGAGATGCTTTATCGCCATGCCGACACCGGATTCCGGAGCGTAATAGGCTATCGGATCACGCCGCCACTCAGGATCGATGAACTGAACTCCGTGGGTAATCGAGCCATGGACAAGTCTTCGGGTCTCGATCTCCTCTCCTTTGTCGTATTCGTTGACGCGCAGCATGCCGTAGAAATTTCTGACCATGGCCCGGGCGGTCTGCTGGTAGGTATAGACATAGTAGCCGCAGGCGAGTATGACCCCAACCACCAGAAGGGTGCCTGCCACATTGTACCACCTTCTCCGGATATGAACGATAAAGAGAAGGATCGCGCAGGCAGCAAGTGAAGCCGGCAGTTCATAATATCCTGAAAAGAGCGTGGGGGCTGCAAGACCTACGATAAGGCCTCCCAGTGCACCGCCGGCTGACAGCATGAGGTAGAACGAGGTAAGAAACCGTGAATGGGGCTTCCGCTTTACCAGTTCGCCATGACAGAACATACAGCAGGCGAAGAGTCCGGCGGAAAACGAGATGATGACCAGCATCAGGCTCATCCTGGCATTCCAGTTGACCAGTCCGTATGCCATTACCCCTAATGCCATGGCAATGATCCAGAGATACGCGTTTCTGCTGTACAGGTTCTCATAATCAAAACAGAGAATAAAGCTCAGGAGATAAAGACTTAGCGGCAGTATCCAGAGAAACGGGATAGAAGTGACATTCTGCGTGAGATGATTGGTCACAGCAAGGAGCATGGTCGAGGCGCAGGCGGCAAGGGCAAGCCAGAGCAGTTTTTCCGTAAAGGACGGAGACTGGCATTCGGGATGGTCTGTTGCAGACTGTTCGCTGACCGAACAGATATCATCTGCCCTTACATGCCTGCTGATCCAAGCCGTGGCGATGGCAATAATCACAAATACGGCATATGCCGACGACCAGCCGGTTGACTGCTGCCTGATCGTAATTGTCGGTTCAACAAGAAAAGGATAGACAAGCAGTCCCAGCAGTGATGCCAGGTTGGAAAGGGCAAAGAGGCGATAGGGCAGCGCTGTCTTATATTTTCTGCTGTACCAGGCCTGAAGAAGCGGGCTTGTCGTGGAGAGCAGGAAATACGGGAGTCCGACAGAGACGGTCAGCAGGCCAAGGATGCGCAGAATCGGAGCTTCACTGCCCGTCGGCTTCCAGCCGGAAGCAGGAACAATGGGCAATATAAGAAGGCTTGTGCAGAGCAGAACTGCATGAGTCAGCATCTGGAGCCTGGGCTTCAGATAACGCACGAGGATGTGTGCATAGATATAACCTGCCAGCAGCCAGGTCTGAAAAAATAGCATACAGGTGATCCAGACTGCGGCAGAGCCACCAAACCAGGGGAGGATCATCTTGGCGATCATCGGCTGTATCTGGAAGAGCAGAAAAGCACCAATAAATATTGTTCCGGCATACATAAGCATGGCACCTATATTATACGAAGTGAATACCAAACGCTAACTTCGCAGAGCGCTGCCGCACAAATCAATGGCTAAACCGCACAACTGATGGGGTGACCTAGCGGTCTAATATTTCGCGGACTTTACGGAGGAGGTCTATGGGAGACAGAGGTTTCATGATAAAATCGAGATGAGAGTCCAGAAGGGTCTCTTTATTTATAATGTCCGCAGTATAGCCGCTTGCAAACAGCGCACGAATATCCGGGTTGAGCGCTTTTATGTCGTCATAGGCTTCCTTGCCGTTTTTGACCGGCATCAGCATATCGAGGATCACCAGCCGTATTGCATCGTTATTGGCCCTGAATTTCTCGATGGCATCAGCACCGTCTTCAGCAAGAATCACTGTATAGCCAAACTCAGACAAAACAGTGCTGGCCAGCCTTCTGAGAGCTTCGTCATCCTCGGCAACTAATATGGTTTCGCAGCCGCCCTTGGGCAAATCATTCATTGATCAGCAACTTCCCTTATGGAGAATTGATGGTTTACGACAAAACAGATCGTATCTCTGAGAACTGAATCATTTTACTGCTCTAAGCAGCATTATCTCAAGCAGACTGAGCAGGATTCCCCAAAAAAAAAGAGCCCCCTGCAGAATTCAGGGGGCTCTTTTAAAAAATAAGGAAAGGTATTTAGAACAGCCCGCTCACCTTTCCGGTGTCAGTGTCCACGTCAATTCTCCTGAATGCCGGGTTGGATGCTGTTCCGGGCATCAGGGTGATGGTGCCTGCGCACGGGCAGAGGAACTTGGCGCCGGAGTAAATCAGGATATCTCTGATCGGCAGCGTCCAGCCCTTCGGAACTCCCTTGAGCGTTGGGTCGTGTGACAGGCTCAGGTGTGTCTTGACCATCATGGTGGCATAGTCGGCATACTGGGGATCGTCTTCAAGCATCTTGGCCTTTGCCTCGGCTTCAGGCAGCCAGGAAACGCCGTCAGCGCCGTAGACCTCTTTGGCGATAAGCGCTACGCGGTCGCGCAGCTTCATCTCAAGCGGATAGAGGAACCTGAAGTCGTTGTCTTCCTTGCAGGCGTCAATGACTGCGTCGGCCAGTTCCAGCGCGCCGTCACCACCTTTGAGCCAGTGCTGTGATTCAGCGCAGCGGGCTCCGGCAGCTTCAGCAGCCCTCTTGACAGCGGCAACTTCGGCATCGGTGTCCGTATAGAACCGGTTTACGCAGACAACCGGATTGATGCCTGATTTGCGGATAACATTGATCATATGGACCATGTTGGCGCAGCCTTTTTCGACCAGTCCGATATTCTCCTTCGTGTATTCGTCTGACAAAGCCTTGCCGGCAACTACCTTGGGGCCGCCGCCATGCATCTTCAGGGCGCGGACCGTGGTGGTGAGCACCGAGACATTAGGCTTGAGGCCGCCTATGCGCGCCTTGACGTTCCAGAACTTCTCGAAACCGATGTCTGCGGCAAAGCCTGACTCGGTCACGTGATAGTCGAACATCTTCAGTCCTATACGGTCAGCAATGATCGAGGACTGCCCCACTGCGATATTGGCAAAAGGACCGGCATGTACGAGGCAGGGGTTGTATTCTGCCGTGCACATAAGCGTAGGGTTGATGGTGTTGCGCATGAAAGCAGCCATGGCATTGCCGACTTCAAGATCGCCTGTGGTAACAGGCTTGCCGCTCTTATCAAAGGCAACCGTGATATTGTTGAGGCGTTGTTTCAGGTCTGCGAGGTCGTTGGCAATTGCCAGGATGGCCATGCATTCGGAACCGACTGCGATACCAAACTTCGACTGCATCATATAGCCGTCTGTCCTGCCGCCCATGCCGATTATGATATTGCGCAGACTCTGGGCGCAGAAGTCGATGATCCATCCCATTTCCACACGGGTAGGATCAATGTCAAGACGCCGCATTTTGGTAAGCCGCTGCAACTGCTCGTCATTGTAGTTGCGCTCGTGCTGCATGCGCGACGTCATAGCCACCATCGCCAGGTTGTGCGCGTTCATGATGTCATTGATATCGCCTGTGAGGCCCAGGGAAAATTCGGTCATCGGGATCAAAAGGGAGTTTCCGCCGCCTGCAGCCGTCCCCTTAACATTCATGGTAGGGCCGCCGGAGGGCTGACTGAGCGTGCCGCCGACATTCATGCCGCGCTTTCCGAGGCCTTCCATCAGGCCGCAGGACGTGGTGCTTTTGCCTTCTCCCAGAGGCGTAGGGGTTATGGCAGTCACCTCAATGTATTTACCGTCAGGGTTGCCTTTGAGACGGTTAAAGATCTTGAGAAAGTCTAATTTGGCCAGGCGGCCCATAGGAAGTATCTCGTCCTTCTGTAGTCCCAGTTTTTCGCGCCACTGCTCAGGGGAAGGCATATTCTTTTCCGCTTCCTCGGAAATCTGCCAGTCGGCTAACTTCGTTGCATCATACGGCATTTGAACCTCCTCGTGATGAATTAATTGTTATTAAAATGAATACCTGCTATAAAAACAGGCACAAAGAAAGACGATTTTTTTCAATAGTTGCGTTCAGTTGCGAGATTATAGCAGTATTGTCGGATAATCTTCAATATAAATAAAGCTCATAAGCTTATAAGTTAAGAAAGCATGGATTTTCTGAAAAAATATAGTATATAGTATCTATTCCGGAGGTGATCATGATCAGAAATAAAATTGTATATCCCCTGATATTTCTTTTTGTTTTGACGTCGTATGTACAGGCAACGTTTCTTCTTGACCGTGTTGTCGCTGTCGTCAATCAGGACGTTATCACCTGGAGCGAACTCTACCGCTTTATGGAAGTTGACGCCTCCCCGGCGGTGAAGGCCCTGCCCGAGGAGGAGAGAAAAAAGATTTTTCTCAATAACGAGACCCTTTTTCTCGAAAGTCTTATTGAGTTAAGGCTGCAGGTCCAGGAGGCGGCAAACAGCAGGGTAAAGGTTGTAGGTGAGGAAGTAAAGGAGACCATCGAGGGGATCAAAAAGAAATACGGCATGACGGATTCCCAGTTTCAGGATTCTCTGAAGTCGGAGGGGTATACCTTTGAGGAATACAAAAGGCGTCTTGTCGACCAGTTGCTGCAGAGCAAGATTGTGAATCAGCAGGTCCGCAGTAAAGTCCTGGTAAGTGATGCTGATGTTGATAATTTCATGAAGGAGAATAAGGATATGAGCAGCAGCGCCGGCTCTTATCATATCCGCCAGATCTTTTTCAAAAAGCCGAAGGATCCGGCCGAAAGGGCCTTGGTAGAAGAAAAGGCACTTGCAGTGTATGCAAAGGCCGGGCAGGGTCAGGATTTCGCTGAATTGGCACGCCTGCATTCCGAGGATGCAACCAGGAATTCGGGAGGAGATCTCGGGTATATTGAAAAGGGAATTTTAGGGAAGGAGTTTCTCGGCGCACTGTCTGCCATGAAGCAGGGGGATGTAAGTAAACCCTTCTGGAGTGACAGAGGTATGCATATACTCATGCTTGAGGAGACGGCTGCTCCGAGATCTGCGGCTGAGCTTAAAGAGGACGCGAAGATACAGCTTCAGGAGAAGCTCTTTAACGAAAAATACAAGGCCTGGATCAAGTCGCTGCGCGAGAAATCGTTTATCGATATCCGGCTCTGATTTGGCTGCAAGGTCTTAACGCCTGAGCTATTTTCAAAAGGAGGGGTCATGGAACTGATGAGTGTCGGCGTTCTTGCCTCAGGGAGGGGGTCGAATTTTCAATCTATTATCGATGCCATAGAAGCGGGCAGTCTTAAGGCGAAGATCGTTCTTTTGATTACGGACAACCCCAATGCCTTTGCCATTGAGCGGGCAAAGAAGCACGGCATCGAAACGCTTATCATGGTCCCGAAGCAATATGCCGGGCGAAGCGATTACTATACGGCTGTTGTGAGGGAACTGAAGATCCGGGAGGTTGGGCTGGTGGTGCTTGCCGGCTTCATGAGGATCATCGGCAAACCGCTTATCGAGGCGTACCGGGACAGGGTCATGAATATCCATCCTGCCCTCCTGCCGTCATTTCCCGGACTGCACGGCCAGAAACAGGCTCAGGACTACGGGGTCAGAATATCGGGTTGTACGGTGCATTTTGTTGACGAAGGCATGGATACGGGCCCCATCATTATTCAGGCGGCAGTCCCTGTTTCCTTTGAAGATACGGAAGAGTCCCTTTCTGAACGAATACTGAAGCTCGAACATAAGATATTCCCTGAGGCGATCAGACTTTTTTCCGAAGGCAGGCTTGAAGTCGTAGGCAGGAAAGTAAAAATTGCCGGTGCTGCTCCGGACAAGAGTTCTCTCGTCTTCCCCCCGCTTGATTAGCCCTGAAGAAACCGATATCAGCCTCATGGGGCTGATCAGAAAAGGCGATGCAAAGGCCTTTGAACTCCTTGTTGCCCGCCATCAGCGTGCTGTTTATAATATTGCCCTTCGCTTTCTTCGCGATTCAGACGAGGCAGAGGATCTGACGCAGGATGTTTTCATCCGGATCTATAAGGCGGCAGCAACGTATAGCCCTGAGGCCAAATTCACGACCTGGCTTTATACCATCGTCAGAAATCTCTGTTTTAACGTCCTCAGGAGCAGGAAACAGGCTGTACTCATGTCAGTTGACGATGAGGCTATGCCGGAGCTTTCAGAAAAGGGCGACAATCCTCTGGAGCGTATCACCAGGCAGGAGGTAAGGGAAAGGGTGATGCATGCCGTGGGCAAACTGCCTGACAATATGAGGCTGGCTGTGCTTTTGAGCAAGTATCAGGGCCTCTCGTATGACGAGATTGCCGGCGTTATGGGTTGCTCCGTAACGGCGATCAAGCTCAGGGTGCATCGGGCAAAGGCTATTCTTGCGGCAGAGCTTTCCGATTTAAGAGATGAAACCGGGGACAATTAGCAGTGTTTAATAGCCAGGAGGTCAGACATGGACTGTAAAGAAATTCAGGATAACCTGTCAGCATATATAGACCGGGAGCTGCCATCAGCAAACCAGGAAACCGTCAGGACGCACCTTGCAGACTGCGGGCAATGTGCCTTGCAGTACGCACGACTGCGCAGGGGTTGGCAGGCCCTTGATGCGTGGGAAGACGTCACTGCTCCAGAGAGGATGCGAAAGAAGATTCTCGAGTCTGTGAGGCCGCAGAGGAAGCCGGTCTGGTGGCGCGCAGTAATGTCTTCAGCTGCTGTCCTTATTCTTGTTTTTGGCATTGCCGTATATTATTCCGGCCAATCGTCATTGCAGAATATTGCCAATAATCAGCCATCTCTCCAGACAGCTGCCGGCGCTTTCAGTGAGGATGAAATCATAGCAAACCTTCTCCTTCTCCAGGAAAATGACTTTTTTGATACCCTGGACGAGCTCGTCAGGATAGGTGATCTCCCCTTTGCCGAAGAACCGTCTCATGGGATAAAGGAGCCTGACAGAAGCTCCCTGGATATGGTCTGCACATGAAAAACCTGATACGCATTCTGGGCATGGGTCTGCTGCTGGCGATCGCGTTTGTCGAAGCTGCAGCAGGCGCTGACAGCAGGGAGATGGATAACAGAGGGCGCTGGCAATCCATGCCTCCGGAGGAAAAGAGGAGGGTGATAGAGAATTACCGTCAGTGGAAGAGCCGGCCTCGTGAAAACAGAGATAGATTGCAACGCAACCTGGACGCCTACCAAGAGCTTAGCCCGGAGGAAAGGCAGATGCTGAGACAGAGGTATCGGGCGTACAAGGGCCTTGAACCTGCCGGAAAAGAGAGACTGAGGGAGCGTCTGCATAGAGTGGATCCTCATGCTCCGGACAACAGCCAGGAGATAATGAGAAGGTTCAGGAGATCGCAGGGCCTGCCACCTGAGGAGAGGATGAGACGTCTTGAGCGGTCACGGTTCTGGAAAGAACTTAGCAATGAGGAGAGAGAAACGTATAAAAAGCTTTTGTTTCCTGATAATTAAGGTATATTACTTAACTTACTGCTTTATGTTGATCTGTTTTCTCTGTATTTCTCCCTCCAGCTGTTTTCCGTAATACGCATTCAATCAAAATATATTGAAGCAGCAGGTCATAGGGGCTATAATCACTACTGAATGAGACTGAAACATAAAATAGCTGGTTTCATGATCCTTATCCAGACCGTAATCATTGCCACGGTCATGTTTGGGACTATACGCAGTGAAGTGGACATGACCTATTCGTCCATGGCTTCGTATGGCAGGATGATGGCAAAAGTGATTGCAGGAAGGCTGATCAGTGAGATCATGGTCAACGATTCCACAAAGAGCGCAGACCTGGAGCGTTTTATTGACATTGTTATGTCCTTTGATGCAAGGATCGCCTGCGTTGTGGTATCGGACAGAAACAGAAACGTGCTTGCAGGACAGATCAATCGGACGTGGGTCGATTATGAGGGGACCAGGGATGCAGCGCTTGTGCAGCTCGTTCAGGGCGCGGAAGCCTACCGCAAATTCAAGTCAGTTGCCGTGGCTATAGATTCAGACGGACAGCATATCGGAGATATCAGGATCATCTTCAGTCTGGTTCCCCTGCAGAAGCAGATACTCCTTTCAGTCCTTCTCTGGATGAGCGCGGGCATTGCCCTTGCAGGCCTCGGTGTAGCCGGGGCGTTCATCATCTCAAAAAAGATAACGGACCCTCTTGGCAGCGTTGCGGGTGCAATGAAGCGTGTTGAGGATGGGGACCTTGAGCAGCGCGTGGAGATCAGGACAAAGGATGAGGTCGCTGATATGGCCCATGCCTTCAATAAGATGGTTGAGGGGCTGAAAGAGCGCGAGTTCATCAAGAACACCTTCTCCAAGTATGTATCAAGCCAGGTTGCAGAGAGGATCCTGAAGGAAAAGGATTTTCTGAACCTCAAGGGCGAAAAAAGGGTAGTGACCGTGTTGTTTGCCGATATTCGGGGATTCACGCCTCTTGCAGAGTCCCTGCCGCCGGAAAAGGTGCTCGATATCCTGAACAGATACTTCAGCAAAATGGTTGATATTGTGTTTCGGTACGGCGGGCTGCTCAATAAATTCATTGGCGATGCCATCATGGTTCTCTACAATGCACCGCTAGACCAGAGGTATCATGAACTCAGGGCCATCCTTACAGGCATCGAAATGCAGAAGGAAATAGCACGTATCAATGAAGAGAGAAGGCAGCATGGAGACATCCAGGTCAACATGGGGATCGGCATCAATACCGGCGATGCCGTTGCCGGCAACGTAGGTTCGGAACTGCGGCTTGAATACACGGTAATAGGAGCTGGCGTGAACCTTGCCCAGCGCATAGAATCGCATACGGCAAAAGGGCAGCTCCTTATCAGCGAAAGCACGTATAATGCTGTTAAGGACCACGTTGAGGTGGTCAGGCTCGAACCCATGCAGGTCAAGGGTATCTCAGAACCTGTCCAGCTCTATGCTGTGATCAATGCAGACATTCCGGAGGATTTCAATGAAATCGCATAAGGTCATTATACTGCTGCTTGCCGCCTCTTTTCTGGTCCCTGCATGCTCCAAAGACCGTTCGCAGGAAGAGAAGATCAGAATCACTATTGATAAGCCTGATGCGCAGAGACCGCAGGAGGCTTCCCCCAGGGCGGAAGTTCCGGAGAGAAAATCTTCAACTGAATCTCAGCAAAGCGAGGTGAGGCCAAAGACGTCAAAACCTGAACCAGCACCTGAGGGGGAGCCTCTCAAACCGGAAAGGAGGGATGAAAGGACTGCACGTCCTCCGGCTCAGGTCAGATCGCTCGATTTCAGGCATGTTGCTGAACATCTCGATACAACGAAGTATTCAAGGCAGCAGATAAAGGCATACTTTCTGTCCATACGCGGGAAGAGAGTTTCCTGGGCAGGGACCGTGTATCAGGTGCGAATCGGCAGAAACGGATACAAGATCCTGGTCGAAAACCGGACTGCGCCGGCGCGAGCCGGTTATAATATCGTGCTTGTCAATAGAGGCCCTTCAAACATCGGGCATATCGCCAACGGGACTGAGATCAGATTCAGCGGCGTTATCAGAGATGTTGGAGCTGCGAGGCCCGGCTCAGGCCCGGTGATAGTGCTCGTGGACACGAAGATACAGAATTGAGATCAGAAGGATATATATCATGAGAATTTCGGCTGGAGAGTTTAAGGGAAGAAAGATCGGCTCGAAGAAGCTCTTTGTCAAGAGGGCAGGCAAGGACGACCTCAGACCGACACCGGCAAAGGTGCGCGAGGCTATCTTTGATATCCTGCGAAACGAGGTCGAGGGTGCATCCTGGCTCGATCTGTATGCCGGCACTGGCACGGTTGGCATCGAAGCTTTGTCCCGCGGGGCTGAGAATGCCGTCTTTGTCGAATCGGTCCGCCCCAGGGCAAAGGCAATCAGTGACCTGATCGATAAGCTCAATCTGGCAGCAAGGGCGTCAGTGCATTGTGAAGAGGCTGAAGCATTCCTCAGGAGAGCTTCGATGACCGGAGAGACCTATGACATTATTTTTGCCGACCCGCCTTATGCGTCATCTGAAATAGAGAAAATACTTCCTTTGATCGACAAATATGGTATGTTAGATGCGCAGGGTCTGCTGCTGTGCGAGCATGGAGCGAAAGCGATTGTCCCCGAGGCCGTTGGCGGACTTAAGCTGAAGAAACAATACCGGTATGGCGACACAAGACTTGCCCTGTACAGGAAAGAACTATGAGCGAAAGATTAGGCATATATCCCGGCACGTTTGACCCTTTCACGAACGGTCACCTTGACCTTGTGCGAAGAGGTCTGAGGATATTCGACCGTCTTATCGTGGGCGTTGCTCCGAGCCCGAAGAAGAACCCCCTGTTTTCGGTTGAGGAGCGTCTCATCCTGATCCGCAAAACGCTGAAGGGATATAAAGGGGTTTCTGCAGAGAGGTTCGACGGTCTGCTGGTGGATTATGTAGCAGACAGAAAAGGGGCTGCTATTATCAGGGGTCTGCGCGCGGTATCGGATTTTGAGTATGAACTGCAGATGGCGCTTATGAACCGGCGCCTTTCATCAGACATCGAGACGGTCTTTATGATGCCGAGCGAAGAATACTCCTATCTTACTGCTACGATCGTTAAGGAGATGGCGTCCCTCGGCGGCTCAGTCCGCGGCCTGGTGCCTCCTCATGTCGAAAAGGCTTTAACAAAGAAGTTCCGGAAACAGTAAAGCCCTTTGATGTCCCAGATCTACATTCTCCTTTCCATATTTCTCTGGAGTTCCATCGGCATCGTTTTCAGGATTGCTGATCTGCCGGTGCATATTTTCCTCTTCTATTCCCTGCTGATAGCTGTGGTTGTACAGTCGCTTATCGCATGGAACAGGGGATACCTTACGGAAATAACGGACAGAAAGAAGCTGACCGCACCAGTGCTGTTAGGTCTGGTCAGTCTTCTCAACAGTCTCGCTTTTTTTTATGCATTCAAAACAACGACGATATCAAATGCGGTATTGACTCATTATACTGCTCCCATTATCGTTGCTGTTCTGGCTGCCCTTTTCCTGAAGGAAAAGATTACCAGGATCCTTATCGGCGCTATCGCAATTTCATCCATGGGCCTCTGGATCATGCTTGACGGTTTTTCGACTCCGCGTGGGCATATGACCGGCGTATTGTCCGGCCTTGCTTCAGGAATTGCCTATGCGGTTATTATTATCCTCGCAAGGAAGTATGCCAGTGGGTATCGTCCCTTCATGCTTACCTATATCGTAAATATTACTATGGTGGTCTGCCTTGCTCCCTTTGTCAGGCAATTCCCCATGCATGCACTCTGGAGCTTTCTTGTCATGGGTCTGATCCATTCGATCGTAGCGCCGATGCTCTACTATCGCGGCCTCCAGGATGTTTCTGCTGGCAGGGCCGCGGTGCTCGGCTATCTGGAGCCGGTATGTGCAATCCTGCTGAGTATGATCTTTCTCGGGGAGCTGCCGGGCCACAATTCGCTGCTTGGCGGGGTGCTCATACTTTTTTCCGGATTTATGACGATCAGGTCGGCAGCTTAAAAGGAGTCCAATGATAGTTTGTGAACTGTTTGCGAGCATTCAGGGAGAATCAACTTATGCGGGAACTCCCTGCACCTTCATCCGGCTGAGCGGCTGTAATCTCCGCTGCTCCTACTGCGATACCGCCTACTCCTATGATAAGGGAACGGAGATCTCCATAGACCGGATTATGGATAAAGTTGCGGAGGCAGGACACCGTCTGGTGGAAATTACCGGCGGTGAACCGCTGCTGCAGCATCATGAAGTGGCTGAGCTTACGAAGCGCCTGCTCGATGCAGGATTCCGCGTGCTTATTGAGACCAACGGCACGCTGGATATCAGTTGTCTGGACAGCAGGGCGGTCGTGATTATGGATATAAAAACGCCGTCAAGCGGCATGAGCGGAAAAAACAATCTTGCCAATTTGGCGCATATAAAGCCGGAAGATGAGATCAAATTCGTTATCGGCGACAGAAACGACTATGAGTGGTCACAGAAGATTGTGCTGGAAGAAGGGCTGGAGAGACGCTGCACGGTCCTTTTTTCTCCGGCAGCAGGCAGTATCAGTCCGCGGGAGCTTGCAGGCTGGATTCTTCAGGACAGGCTTGAAGTACGGCTCAACATGCAGCTGCATAAGATCATATTTTCGCCTGACGAAAGAGGAGTATAAAAAGTTTTCTAAATATCCCGATGGATGATATGCGGCTCCAGGTTTCCCTTTGCCATGAATTTTGAAATTTCCTCGGCAATGGCAGGGGAACGGTGTCGTCCCCCGGTGCAGCCAAAGGCGATCGACAGGTACGATTTGCCCTCCCGGATATAGTGGGGAATGAGAAAGCCCAGAAGGTCCTTCACTTTCTTCATGAACTGTTTTGTGGTCGGCTGAGAAAAGACAAAATCGGAAACCTTCCTGTCCCTGCCGGTAAGTTCCCTGAGTCCCGGCACAAAATGCGGGTTCGGAAGAAACCGCACATCAAAGAGCAGGTCGATGTTCTGCGGGATACCGTATTTAAAGCCGAAGGATATGATGCTGACCGCAAGATCTTTATGTCCGGCTGCCGGAGCATAGAGGGACGTTATCAGTTTCCGCAGTTCATGCGGAGAGAGAGTGGATGTATCAATCACCCTGTCTGCGTTTGCCTTGAGCCCTGAAAGGACCTTCTTCTCGGCCATGATCGCTTCTTCGAGACTGCCGCCAAGCGGGTGAGGTCTTCTCGTCTCCTTGAATCTTCTGACGAGCACCGCAGGTTCTGCTTCGAGAAACAGGATCTGGAGCGAAAACTTTTTTTTGAGCAATGCAACAGCGGCGTTGCTATCTTTAAGGTATTCCTTTTCGCGTATATCAATCCCGATCGCGATATGTCTTGACCCGCTCTGTTGTGAGATCTTGCCGATCAGGGAACTGATGAGGGATACCGGAATATTGTCGACACAATAAAATCCTGAGTCCTCTACAGCCCGAAGGGCTACGGTTTTCCCTGAGCCGGAAAGACCGCTGACGATAAGGATGCGAGCTCCCCGGCCGCTTTTTCTGGCTGCAGCCGGGGCCTTCGCACTATCCGTTTTCTTTTTCGCTGCCATCTGCAGGATGCTACTGAGGCTCAATCAGTCCGAAATTGCCGTCTTTTCTGCGATAAATAACATTGATTACATTGCTCTTGTCATTCATGAAGACGAAGAAGTCTTTGTCAAGGAGTTCCATCTGCATTGCTGCTTCGTCAGGGTTCATGGGTTTGAGGTCAAACCGCTTATTTTTTATGATCTTTCCGCCTTCATGTGCAGCCGGCTCCCGTTCTGTCAATTCTGACTGTTTTGACGCGCCTTTCCGGTAAGAACTGTGCTTTTCCTTGTACTTCTTCACCTGCCGGTCGAGTTTTTCTGAGACCTCGTCGATGGAAGAATAGATCTCGCCGGTCACGCTTTCCGCCTGAATAAGCACGCCGTTCGTTTTCAGCAGGACCTCCGCCTTGTGCCGGTATTTCTCGACGCTGAGGGTAACGGTTGCGTCCGATCCTTCGGGAAGAAATTTCTCGAATTTCCTGATCTTCTCCTCCGAATAGTTTTTGAGGGCTGGTGTTACTTCAAGGTGTCTGCCGTTTACGATGATGTTCATGATTATCTCCTTTCTGTGGGAGGATAGGGTGGAGATCCTATCTTCTCCTCTGGCTCTGCGGGGGAATCTTCAGTTCCTCCCGGTACTTTGCTATGGTCCTTCTTGCGATGGTTATATTCTTGCTCTTGAAGATATCGACGATCTTCATATCACTGAGCGGGCTGGTTGCTGCCTCTTCCAGAATGATCGTCTTTATCATATCTTTTACCGAGGTAGAAGAAAGCTCTCCTGAGTCGCTTGGAATGGCATTGCTGAAGAAGTATTTAAACCCGTAGATGCCGCGGGGACAGGCTAGATACTTGGTGGAGGTTACCCTGCTGACCGTGCTTTCATGGAGGTTCAGTTCCGTTGCGATATCCTTGAGGTTGAGCGGTCTCAGATGACTGACGCCTGCTTCAAAAAAATCCTTCTGGTAGTTCAGGATACATTCCGTAACGCGGTAGATCGTCTTGTTCCGGTGATCGAGGCTCTTGATCAGGTCTTTTGCAGCGCGGAGCTTTTCCTCCAAAAAGTGACGCTCTTCTTTGGGCACCAGGTTCTTCTGCTGGAGCAGCCGCAGATAGTAGCTGTTTATTCTGAGCTTCGGCATGCCTTCGTCGTTCAATACGATCTGATATCCTTCGTCCGTTTTGAAGATATACACATCAGGAGTGATGTAGTTGGTCGCATCCGTAGAAAAACTGCGTGCGGGCTTCGGATTCAGCCCTTCAATGACCTTGACGGCAGCCATAATCTCCTCAAGCGTCACATTGCAGGTCTTTGCCACCTGTTGATATTTCTTCCGGCTGATCAGCTCAAGATGGCTGAGTATAAGCGTCTCGACAAGGGTGCCGGTGAGGTTGAGAGGCCGGAGCTGGAGCTGGAGGCATTCCCTGAGGTCACGGGCGGCTATACCGGGAGGGTCAAAGCTCTGTACAAGCATGAGCGCCTCCTGCACGATCTCGGGAGTCGACTGGGAAGTCTGCTGGAGCTCATCCGCGTGAAGCAGGAGATACCCTTTCTCGTCAATATTGCCGATAATGACTTCCGCCACTCTTCGCACATCATCTTCATCCCTGCTATGGCGAAGCTGCATGATGAGATGGTCATAAAGGTCCGGTGCGGTGCTCAGGTAATATTCAAAGGATGGATGTGTTGTCGTGCCGGGTGTGAAATACCCGAGATCTCTGCCGTCAGAACGGCGCTCGTCAAAATAATCATCGGTAGTAAAACTGGCAAGGCCTTCAAGGGGAAGTTCTGCGTCATCCCGGTCGTCATCTGCAGGTTCTAGAGAATCTTTCTCCTCAGAAGAAAGCTCCTCTAGAGAAAGATTTTCGACTGATTCCTCGAGGAACGGGTTTTCTGTCAGCTCGGTCGTAAGCGTCTGGGAAAGCTCAAGCTGCGGCATCTGAAGGAGCTTGATCGCCATCTGGAGCTGGGGGGTGAGAACCAGCTTCTGGCCGAGCTTGATTTCCAGGCGGTTCTGCAGAGCCATTAGAGCCTGAACTCCTCGCCGAGATAGGCCTCTTTTACTTTGGGGGTCGCAATCAGCTTTTCCGGTGTGCCTTCTTCGAGGATCTCACCTTCGCTGATAATATATGCCCTGTCGGTGATCGAGAGGGTATCCCTCACATTATGGTCCGTGATGATGATGCCGAGACCTTTTGATCTGAGGTAGATCATCATCTTCTTCAGTTCTATGATCGCCAGCGGGTCTATGCCTGCAAAGGGCTCGTCAAACAGTATGAACGTAGGCCTTGTTGCCAGGGCGCGTGCAATTTCGGTCCGTCTTCTTTCGCCTCCGGACAGTTTGTATCCGTCCCTTTTTGAGAATTCGGTAAGATTGAATTCGCGGAGAAGACTCTTGAGCTCCGTCTCGATCTCATCCCTGCCCAGGCCCTTGATCTCAAGCACAGCCCTGAGGTTATCCTCAACCGAAAGTTTTCTGAAGATCGACGGCTCCTGCGGCAGATAACTGATACCTCTTCTGGCCCGCTGATACATGGGGAGATTACTGATGTCCTGGCTGTCAAGGAGAATTCTTCCCCCCTCGGGCCTGACAAGACCGAGAATGCTGTAAAACGTGGTTGTCTTTCCAGCGCCGTTTGGACCAAGAAGTCCGACGATCTCGGAGGTGGAGACATAAAGATCGACATTCTTTATGACAAGCCTTTTGCCGTAATTCTTTTGAAGACCTTTAACCTCAAGGAGGTGCATTACCGGTCCTGCCTGCTCTTCATGATTACCTTGCTTCCGCCTTCCACAAAGGACCGGTCGTCATCCACGAAATAGGTTATCCTGTTTCCGGAGACAACATTCTGGCCGTCAAAGGCCCGCGGGCTGCCCGAAAATACGATCCTCTCGGGCGACTCTGCAAAGTAGGTGGCTTCCTGGGATGTCATCACCTTGTCTTCCTTCTGCACCTTCACATTCCCCTTTGATTCGATCTTCGTTATATCTCCGCCAGGGTCAGTGTAGTGCACCAGCATCCAGTCCGCAGACATCGTCATCTCAGAGGTCTTGGCGTCCACATTTTTTTCAAAAAGGGCGGTATGGGCCTGGTTGTCTGCGGTCAGTGTCTCGGAGGTCACCGTCACAGGACCTTTTACTTTTGACCGTGAACTTCCGGAGGTCCTGGCGCTCTCGGCAAGCTTCGTTTTTTGGGCAGGATTTGGCGCTTCGGAAAATGAAATGCCGGGAAGGAGTACAAGGGAAAAAAGACTAACGGTTAAAAGTAGCTTTGACATCTTTCAGTATCCTCACTTTATGGTCGTTATTTTCCGCCTGCATGCCTTTTCCTTCGAGTTCGAACTTCTTCCCCTCGATTCGTACATCTCCGGCAGTATCAAGACTTCCCCTGCTGCCGTCAATACGGGCATTGCTCGTGGTGAGTGCAAAATTGCTGTTCTTCGCATGCAGAACTCCGTCTACGGATATCTGCCGGGTTTCCATGTCGTACACCCCTTTATCAGCCAAAACGGTCATACCATGCCCCTGAAGTTTCACCTCAACGCCGCTCAGCAGGGCTTCTTTTCCGTCTCTGGACATATCCGCTCTTTTTGCCCACAATATCCAGTCAGTTACACCATTTTTCCTGTTAACAATCTTCAGCCCCTCGAAAAAGGAATCGCCCTTGAGCTGAACATCGAGCTTAGTCCCTTTTTCCGAGCGAATAAGGAGAAAAAAAGCCAGTGAGGCGCAAATAAGAATGACGAAAAGAGACTTTTTAGTCATGAAAAAAGTTTATCATAAGGCAGGTTAGTTAGTAAAGGCAAAAAGTATGCCAGCGCATCAGGCCGGATGGCTCAAGAGTGCACTTCTCATGATCTCCACAGGTGGAATGCTGCCTGTCCAGAGCTCAAAGGCAAGGGCTCCCTGCCACAGCAGCATGCCCGCACCTGAGACGGTTTTGCAGCCCTTCGCGTCTGCCCGGCTTAGAAGTGGAGTTTTATGGTAGATCAGATCGCAGACGACCACGGAAGGAGTTAACATATCAGGATCAAGCGGCATTTGATCGCACTGCCTGAGGCCCAACGGAGTCGCATTGATTATGATATCGAAACCCCCAAGATGCCCGATATCCGAAGCTGCTGTAACCGTCCCCCCTGCGGAGGAAAGATCCGCTGCCAGCGCCTCCGCCTTTTCCCTGCTCCTGTTATAGAGTGTCAGGACCTTCGCCTCTTTGCTGAGGTAAAAGCCGATGGCCCGCGATGAGCCGCCTGCGCCAATAATCAGGACTTGCTTGCCTGCCGCAGCAACCCCCAGCTCTTCGAGGGAGCGCATAAAACCCTTGCCGTCAGTGTTATATCCGGACAGTTTCCCTCCCCGGTTTACGATCGTGTTGACTGCCCTGATAACGGCGGCTTCTTTATCGATGGCGTCAAGCAGAGGGAGAACAGCCTCCTTGTGGGGGATGGTAAGGTTTGCACCGATGAAAGAGAGAGCCCGGATCGACTCGACTGCCTGCTTCAGCGCCTCAGGGGCCACGGAAAAGGGCAGGTAGCAGTAGTCTAACCCCAGATGACTAAACGCCGCATTCTGCATCACCGGGGAGAGTGTATGTTCAACAGGATATCCAAAAAGGGCGGCAACTCTGGTCTTTCCGGTGATGCGCATGGTTATCCGAGCCCTGCAAGCGTATCGATAAAGCCCTGGGGCGTGCCGTCCGTTGTCACGACTTTCAGGCCTGTTGCCTCTTCGAGATCCCTCAGGGAGACATTATCAAGAAAGAGGGTATCGCCCTCCCTGAGAACAACATCGGGGACCACAAGAACATCGCAGTTATCACTGTTATCGTGAAGCGCCGAAATAACGTCTCTGCCGGTCAGCAGCCCGGTGACTGTTACGGTTTCGCCGAAGTAGGCATTTTTTACCGGAATTACATCTACCGGCAGCTGTTCCTTCTCAGCAAGACGGCCGATGAATTTTTTCAGGTAAGGATAGAAGGATGTTCCGGTAAAGGTCAGCACCCGGTTTTTATTGCTGATCGTCCGGGGAATCTTCAGTTTGCGCGCCTGACTGATAAACAGGGGCACCAGGCCTACACCGTTTTCGATCTGCGGAAGCTCTCCATATTCCTGCACCGGCGGAAAAGGTGCTTCTGCCTTGATAAACATTTCATCTGCACAGTACACGATCGCCTCGCCATGCTTTTTTCTGAACCGCTTCTGGAAGGCACTCACGATATCAAGCGTTTTCAGCGCCGATTCTTTTGATACCGGGGTGAGCTGCATCTTACGGTGTTTTGTAAGCCCCACAGGAACCACGGCAATCGACGATACATACGGATAGAACCGGTAGATATCCCGGATTGTAGACTGCAATTCCCTTCCGTCATTCAGTCCGGGACAGACAACGATCTGGATATGCATCCTGATCTTGTGGTCGGCAAAGAATTTGAGCTCCTTGAGGATATCCAATGCCCTGGGGTTTCCTAACATCCTGTTTCTGAGCGCCTTGTTGGTCGAATGCACCGAGATGTACATGGGACTGAGCCGCTGCTCGACAATCCGTTTCTTCTCTTCGACCGTGATGTTGGAGAGAGTTGTGTAATTGCCATACAGAAATGAAAGCCGGTAGTCTTCATCCTTGATATAGAGCGGTTTTCTGAGCCCTTTTGGAAGCTGCCTGACAAAACAGAAGATGCAGTTATTTTTGCAAATTTTGACTTTCATCGGCTTAAACGATATGCCAAGGTCAGCGCCGCTGTCAGAAAATATGCTGATTTTCTTCCTGACCCCGTCGCGACGGAAGCCGATGTTCAGTTCATCCTCATCTTTATGGAACATGAAATCAATGACATCGCGCATGGGCGAGGAATTGACCGTGCATACAATATCACCGGCACGGAGGCCGGCGGCTTCTGCAATGCTGCCGGCAGTGATACTCTCGACCGTGATGCCCCTGTCAGATCGCATCGGCGAGCCTCAGTCCGTTGTAGATATACTGAATCCCCGAGATGCCGGTCACTAGTGCAGTGACCGCAAAAAGCAGCTCCTGCTGAGGAATTTTTGAGGACAGGTTAATGCTCAGCAGTACCAGAGCAAGCGTTATAAGCTGCAGGGCAATGGCCGTCTTGCCGAGCATCACAGGCTCTATCGTTGAGCGGTGACTGAGCAGATACAGCAGAAACCAGCCGATAACCACAATGAGATCCCGGCTGATGACCGTTATCGTAAGCCAGAGCGGAATCCATCCCTGGACCGAAAACAGGATAAAGGAGGAGATGAGGAGGGCCTTGTCAGCAAGCGGATCAAGGAATTGCCCCAGGGCAGTCTTCTGGTTGGTGACCCTTGCAATAAAACCGTCGAGCAGGTCGGTCAGTGCGGCTATAACGAACAGAGCGAGCGCAGACCGGTGCTTCTGGTAAATAACGGCAGTGACGAACATCGGTATAATAATAATGCGTGCAACCGTCAGCATGTTCGGCAGATTCAAAATTCTCAAATAAAACGTTCTCCAAAGAGTATTTATATGTATAGGTGGAAATCGTATCGAAAAATCAGGGAATATTAAACGGCGCCTCGTTAAAGTCCATTGCCAGCCCCAGGGTATTATAACAGACAATATTCTTTTTTCCAGAGGCATACGACAGCAGCATGGAAGCATGGCAGGTTTCGACCCTGAAGCCGTATTTTTTCGCCTGGTCAAGGGAATCCCTGAAATACCGCAAAGCCGCAGCATTCTTCCCCTGAAGCAGCGCGAGTTCGCCAAAGCCGAGTTGGCAGTAGATAAGTCCGCGCGGATCCTTTGTCTTTTTAAAGAACCCCTGAGCCTCTTTGAATAGTTTTTCGGCTGCCGTATGATCGTGGAGCATTTTATGGGTCGTCCCCATGCTCCAGAGCGTATAGGAGTAGCTGACCCTGTCGCCGATCTTTTTATAGAGGGTTGACGCTTTTGCAAAGGATGCCAGGGCTTTCCGGTAATCTCCCATCATCCTGTGCGCATTGCCGATTCCGCAGTGAGAATAGGCAGTGCCAAAGGTATCGCAGAGGCCGTGAAATATCTCATTTGCGGAAAGATAATAGGCAAGTGATTCCTCGAATTTGCCCGCTATGCGGGAACTGCCGCCCAGACCGCAGAGGCAGTATCCGATACCGGAATGAGAACGCAGCGCCTGAAAGGCCCTGAATGCTTCTTTGTAGGTCTTGAGTGCTCCCGGAACGTCCCCTTTTATTCTCAGGGAACCTGCCATTGACCAGAGCGTGAAGGCAACGCCTTCCCTGTCCCGTTTTTTTCGGTAGAACTTCAGCGCCTGAGTGAGCATGGTCAGCGCATACTTCCAGTCTCCTCTGCCGCGCCGTGAAAGTCCGATACCGGCCTTTGCGTCCGCTACGGCCTCTTCATTGCCGATCTTCTTCGCCATGGTGACTGCATCGGCGTAGGCCTTTTCCGAGCGCTCAAAATCGCCTACCATCCGGTTTACATCGCCAATAGACAAGAGGCATGCAACGGCGCTCTCCTGGTTCTTTTCCGTCAGACTTTTTTTCAGGGCCTGCCTAAACACGAGCAGGGCTTGAGGATACCGGCTTTTCTGTCTGAGCAGTTCTGCCTCTTCAAAGAGCTTATCGATTTCTGAGGTTATCATTGAGTTTCTCCATGGTTATTTTGTAATCGCCCGACTCAAAGAATGCAGAGCCCATAACAAGAATGTCAGCGCCTGCGTCAGCGATCTCTTTAGCATTGTCCTGTTTTACCCCTCCGTCGATCTCGATAAGCGCACCGGAACCACAAGTCATGATCATATCCTTGACCTTCCTGATCTTCTCCATGGTCGCCGGGATAAATTTCTGTCCGCCAAAGCCGGGATTCACCGACATGAGGAGTACAAGGTCGATATCTGCAATGATGTTTTCGAGCTGCGCTACTGGCGTTGCCGGGTTGATTGAGACTCCTGCCCTGATCCCCTTTTCCCTGATCCACTGTACAGATCGATGCAGATGCACCGAAGCTTCAGCATGCACGGTAAGATAGTCTGCCCCTGCGTTTGCAAAATCTGCAAGGAATTTATCAGGGTCTTCGATCATGAGATGCACGTCAAGCGGCAGCTTTGTGATCTTTCTGATGGCTGCCACAATAGCTGGCCCAATGGTGATATTCGGCACAAAATGACCGTCCATAATATCAAGGTGGATAAGGTGAGCTCCTGCTGCTTCTGCTGCGTGTATCTCCTCCCCAAGGCGCATGAAATCCGCCGAGAGAATGGATGGGGCAATCTGGATCATGGTGTCGTAACCTCTTTCATTTCAAGGTAGAGTTTTTCGCTGTTCTTTATCACTGCACCCGGCTTCGGTCTCTGGTTCTTGACAATGCTGCCTGTCCCCTGCGTTTCGATCTCAAGTCCCATCTTCTGCGCCACTTCCCGGACATCTTCTATCTGCCTGCCCTGGAAATCCGGGCAATAATATGTCTGATCATGGGGACCTGCGCTCACCAATACGGTGATCACGTCAGTGAGCTTGTCGTCAGGTTCAGGTCTTTGGGCCACGACGAGTCCCTTTTCGATACCATCTGAGTGGACATTGATAACCTTGCCGATCCTGAGCCCCTTCTGTACAAGGATGGACTCAGCGTTTTGAAGGGTTTCGTTTACGAGCAGCGGAATCGAAAGGACCTTTGGCCCCTTGCTGATAACAACCCTGATGGCACGTTTTTCCTTTACGGTTTTTCCCGGCGGAACATCCTGCCGGACGATCTTGCCCAAAGGGATGACAGAATCAAAGTCTTCTCCTTCAATTTTCAGATCAAGCCCGGCTTTTCCAAGAACCTTGTCCGCTTCGATTACGGTCATATTCATGATCGAAGGCACCTCGACCGTTCTGCTGAAGCTCAGGATCTTGAAGGTGAGGAACCCGAAGGTCAAACCGAAAACGACAAAAAGCACAAAAAAGAGGGACACCCTCAGAAAACTGTTCATGCCTTTCTGCACAATATTGCTCCAAAAAAGCCGTCCATGCTGTCTTTATGGGGAAAAGTCCTGAATAAGCCGTCTGTCACAAATGGTTTCATGTATACCTGATCAGCATCTATAATACGGAATTCATCTGTTGTCTTCAAGAACTCCCTGATGACCTGTTCGCCCTCTTCAGGTTCGATCGAACAGACCGAGTAGACAATCCGGCCGCCCTTACGCAGAAAAGGGGTGACGGCATGCAGCAGCTCTTTCTGTTTTTTCCCGAATGCAACTATGTCTTTCAAGGTATGACGATATTTCACATCAGGGTTGCGCCTGATTACGCCGGTGGAGGAGCAGGGTGCATCGAGGAGGATCCTGTCAAAAGCCCCGAGGCCCTTCAGTTCACCAATATCGGCCCTGATAGCCTCTGCTGATTGAACGCCAAGGGCCGCGATACTTTCCTTGAGTTTCAGAATCCTCTGCGGGTCTTTCTCTACCGCAATGATCTCGCCCTCATCCTCCATCATCTGGGCAATGTGGGTTGTCTTGCCGCCCGGAGCAGCACATGCGTCGAGCACCCTTTCTCCTTTTTCGGGAGCCAAAAGACAGCTGATCAGCTGAGACGCCTCATCCTGAACGGCAAAAAGGCCGTAAAAGGAGGAGAGGTCCTGGTATGAAGTCTCACCGCCTATGACAATGCCGTCCGGCGAATATCGGACCGGTTCGGCTGAAACACCCTTTTCAGTAAGTCCATGAAGCAGTTCCTGACGAGAGATCCTGAGCGTATTTGCTCTGAGGACAAGGGGCGGTATGCGGTTATTTGCTTCCGCCAGGAGCCGGGCTTCATCCGCGCCATAGCGGGTGAGCCAGCGTCTGACCATCCAGTCCTGATGTGAGGTATTTATCGATATATCCTTGACGATATCATCATAAACCAGGGGCAGCACTGTCTTGTCCTTTCCGCGAAGCAGGTTCCTGAGCACGGCATTGACCAGGGACGGCTTGCCGCCGCGCTTTTCCATCTCGACCGATTCGTTGACAACGGCATAGCCAGGCACCCGCATGAAGAGGATCTGATACAGCGCGATGCGGAGGTTGTTGGTCGTCTCGTCGCTGAGTGTTTTGGTATTTTTAATGAACGTCCCGATGATCGCATCAAGTGCATAGAGGTTTCTCATCACGCCATAGACGATCTCCATCAAAAAGGCCCTGTCCCTGCGGTCAAGGGACTGAGAGAACTGCTCAAGGGTTTCTTTCGGTCTGCCCCTATGCTTGAGGATATCGATAAGGCCCGAGACAGCATAGCTGCGGGTTTTTGTCATGATGTAGTAATTGTTCTTCCTGAATAGGTGATTTGCAAAGAAATATTGTCTACATAATGCCACGCCCACGCTGAAAATTCAATGAAATAGAAGTGCTGGTATCGACCCTCATGAAAGAAATGTTTTATAATTAACCATGGCCATTCGTGAAATTAAAAAATACCCCGAGCCGGTGCTGAAGAAAAAGGCTGCACCTGTTACTGCCTTTGATGAAAACCTGCAGATACTGATAGACGACATGGTCGAGACCATGTACGCGGCTCCCGGGGTCGGTCTTGCCGCTCCCCAGGTCGGCGTCTCAAAGAGGCTTGCGGTAATAGACGTCAGTTCCCGGGAGGAGCAGTATCCACTTATCGTTCTTATAAACCCTTCTATTTTAAAGAGCGAGGGAGAAATAGAGTTCGAGGAGGGCTGCCTCAGCATCCCCGAATATACCGCCAAGGTTACGCGTGCCGAGCAGCTTATTGTGGGCTGCATTAACCGGGAGGGAAAAGAAGTAGAGATCGAGGCCGGCGGACTCCTTGCCATTGCCATTCAGCATGAGATAGACCATCTTGACGGGCTTCTTTTTATCGACAGGATCAGTCCGATCAAACGCGAATTTTTCAAGAAGCGCTACAAGAAAATTGCCAGAGCCGAGAAGTAATCGGAGATGAGGATCATCTTTTTCGGCACCCCTGACTTTGCCGTACCATCGCTGAATAAACTCATTTCATCAGGAGAGGATGTCGTCTCTGTCGTTACCCAGCCTGACAGGGTAAAGGGCAGGGGACATACACTTTCCCAGCCACCGGTAAAAGAATACGCTGTATCTCAATGCATCCCGGTGCTTCAGCCTGCAGGCATACGTTCTGAAGATTTCTTCGAGACCATTGCCGCGATGAAGCCTGATATGATTGTTGTGGTCGCATACGGCAGGATTATCCCGCCTGCCATGCTTGCATTGCCTCCTTATGGCTGTATTAATGTGCATGCCTCGCTTCTTCCGAAATATCGTGGAGCTGCTCCCATTCAGTGGTCGATTGTGCGCGGAGATTCAATGACGGGCGTTGCTACCATGCTTATGGATGAAGGACTTGACACCGGCGACGTTCTGCTTATGGAAGAGACAGATATACTGCCTGAGGACAATGCCGTGTCCCTGGGCAGCAGGCTCTCTGAAATGGGCGCTGATCTTTTGATACGGACCATCACGGGAATCTCCAGCGGGTCTCTCCATCCGGTATCCCAGGCAGGGGAATCACGCTATGCACCGATCATAAGAAAGGAAGACGGAAAGATTGATTGGTCCTCAACGGCAACAGAGATATTCAACCTGATAAGAGGTATGTACCCCTGGCCGGGCGGCCAGTGCGTATTTGAAAGGGAAAAGATCACGATCATAAAATCGAGGGTTGTTGATGCTGATTCCAGAGAAACGGCCGGCAGCATTCTGAAGATACAGGATGACGAACTCCATGTTGGCACCGGGAAGGGCATTCTCGCCCTGATGGAACTGAAGCCTGAAGGAAAGAAAACGATGACCGGGGCTGCCTTTGCCCGCGGCCGTCATATCAGGGAAGGGATGCGGTTTGACCATCCGTAAAATATCACGGGGCGTTGTCCTCAAGATATTCTATCCTATTCTCATGCTTATCGCTGCGTTTATGAAAAGCAGGAAAGAGGCATTCCAGCATGCGGTCATCCGCATGAACAACAGGCTGGTCAGGGCTGAGAAGACGCGGACAAAGAAGATACTTATCCTGCTGCCCCACTGTCTCCAGATCAGCGACTGTGAGATCCGGATCACGCATAATATTTATAACTGCAAACGGTGCGGCAGATGCGAGATCAAGGATCTCATCGAGATCAGTGATGCATTCAAACTCAACCTCTCCGTTGCGACAGGCGGCACCCTTGCGAGGAAGATCGTTCAGGAGGTCAGGCCTGAGGCGATTATTGCAGTGGCCTGCGAACGCGATCTTTCAAGCGGACTGGTGGACACTTACCCGATTCCTGTGCTTGGCATTCCTAACGAGCGGCCCTTTGGCCCCTGCTTCAATACCAGGGTCGACCTCCGCAAGGTAAAAGAGGCGATAGCCTTCTTCGGCCGGGACTAAGAAGAGGTTCCTTCCTGCGGCTCCCTGAATGGATCAAGACCCGGCCACATACCGGGCTCCATGACACAAAGCAGCTTCTGCGAAGACACGGGATTTCTACGGTATGCGAGGATGCACGCTGCCCTAACAGGGGCGAGTGCTTTTCTAAGCCTACTGCAACTTTTCTTATCCTCGGCCCGCACTGTACCCGCAACTGCGGTTTCTGTGCCGTGACATCAGCACCCCCCGTAGCCGTAAATGTTGATGAACCTGAACAGGTGGCTGGGGCGGCAGCAGAATTGAACCTGAAATATGTCGTGGTCACCTCGGTTACCCGCGATGATCTGACTGACGGCGGCGCCGGCCAGTTTGCAGAGACGATACGCGCGGTGAAAAGAAGACTGCCCAAAGCACGGATCGAGGTGCTTACCCCGGATTTCAGGGGTGATATCAATGCGCTCAAGATAGTTCTTGAGGCAGAGCCGAATGTCTTTAATCATAATATGGAGACCGTGCAGAGGCTCTATCCTGTGGTGAGACAACAGGCTGATTACCGGAGATCGCTTTCATTACTGAAGGCTGCAAAAGAGCTGTCGCCGGCAACGGCTATCAAGTCAGGATTTATGCTCGGGCTGGGAGAAACCATGGATGAGGTCGTTCAACTGCTTGCAGACCTTCGCAGAAGCAGCTGTGATTTTATTACGATCGGACAGTATCTGAGGCCCACCAAGAAAAATCTCCCTGTGGTAAAATATATTCCGCCTGACGTCTTTGATGATTTAAACGAAACGGCTCTCCGCATGGGATTCAGGCATGTTGCTTCCGGTCCGCTGGTGAGAAGCTCCATAAACGCAGAAGAGATGTATAACAAACAACTAAAAACATAAAGAGGGTGCTAAGCATATGATTAACGTTGGGATTATCGGTTTCGGGACAGTCGGCACAGGCACGGCAGGTATACTGCTGAAAAACAGGGATCTGCTGAAGCAGCGAACAGGTATTGATATCAATCTTCGGAAGATCGCTGACCTTGACATCAAACGGGACCGCGGTATCAGGATCCCGAAGGGCGTACTGACCTCAAATGCAGAGGAGCTTTTCAACGATCCGAAGATACATATCATTGTTGAACTCATAGGCGGCACGACAATCGCAAAAGAGATGATTCTTAAAGCTATTCGCGCAGGCAAACACGTTGTGACCGCAAACAAGGCACTGCTTGCCACCCATGGCATAGAGATATTCAAGGCTGCGGAAAAGGCGGGTGTCGAAGTGGGTTTCGAGGCTGCAGTGGCAGGAGGCATACCGATTATAAAGGTGCTTAGAGAAGGGCTTGTCGCAAACAGGATCAAGGCAGTGTATGGTATCATCAATGGCACCACAAACTATATCCTGTCTAAAATGTCAGCAGAGAAGGCCCAGTTTTCAGATGTGCTGAAAGAGGCCCAGAGACTTGGTTACGCAGAGGCAGACCCGACCTATGATATCGAAGGGATTGATTCGGCGCACAAACTTGCGATCCTCGCTTCAATCGCCTTTGGGAGACAGTTTACGATCAAAGACGTCTATCGAGAGGGCATCTCCTGGATTTCCCCCCTGGACATCGAGTTTGCACGGGAGTTGGGTTGCAAGATCAAACTGCTCGGTATTACGAAAGAAACGAACGGACAGGTTGAACTCAGAGTGCATCCTACTATGGTTCCTGAAGAGCTCCTGATCTCGAAGGTTGATGGTGTCTTCAATGCGGTCTATGTAGAAGGTGACGCTGTCGGCTCAACGCTCTATTATGGCCGTGGCGCCGGAGACCTTCCGACAGGCAGTGCGGTGGTGAGCGATATTGCAGACATTGCGCGGGATATTGCGGCCAATTCAGTCGGCAGAATTCGTGCATTCGCGAACACTCAAAAACCGATCCCTCTGATGAAAATGGAAGATGTGATGTCCATGTATTATTTCCGCTTCTCCGCGATCGACAAGCCAGGAGTGCTCTCAAAGATATCCGGCATTCTCGGCAAGCACAACATCAGCATCGCCTCGGTCATCCAGAGGGACCGCATGGAAGGCAAGGCTGTGCCTCTGGTCGTGCTGACGCATATGGCAAAAGAGAAAGGCGTTGTCAGCGCCATGAAGGAGATCAATAAGTTAACGATCGTAGCTGGCAAAACAGTCTTCATCCGCGTTGAGGGCAAAGGACACCATTAGTCTGGCAGGCGCTATCTTGAATACGATCAAGCAGGATAAAAGGATCGACATCAGAGGCCTTGTATGTCCTTATACCTTTGTTAAGGTAAAGCTTGCTATGGAATCCATGGAGACAGGACAGGTCCTTGAGGTCCTGCTTGATTATGAAGAGGCGACCAGGAGCATTCCCAGGTCCATGAAAGAGCATGGACAGAAGGTCCTGAATGTCGTAAAGATAAACGATACTGACTGGGTCTTATCCATAAGAAAGGACAACGATTAATGGAATTCACCGAGCAGCAGCTTCAGCGTTACAGCAGACATATCATCCTGCCCGAGGTCGGCGGCCGGGGTCAGGCAAAGATCATCGATGCAAAGGTGGTCATTGTCGGGGCCGGAGGACTTGGATGTCCTGTGGGGTACTACCTGACTGCCGCAGGTGTCGGCACCATAGGTCTGATCGACAATGACGTTGTCGAACTGAGCAACCTCCAGCGGCAGATCGCACATAACGTTCATACCATAGGCATGCTGAAGGTCGAATCGGCAGAAAAGACCTTTAAGGCGCTCAATCCAGACGTCAATATAATTGCCCATAAGGTCAGGATATCAAAAGACAACATCATTGACATTATCAGGGACTACGATATCGTGGTTGACGGCAGTGACAATTTCCCGACGAGGTATCTGGTCAATGACGCCTGTGTCATGGCAAAAAAACCGTTGGTGAGCGGCGCGATCCTGAAGTTCGAGGGCCAGGTCACGACAATAATTCCCGGAGAAGGTCATTGTTACCGCTGCCTTTTCGAAGAGCCTCCTCCTGCCGGGCTGGTGCCGTCATGCCAGGAAGCCGGCGTATTGGGCGTACTGACCGGAGTTGTCGGAAGTCTTCAGGCAACTGAGGTGCTGAAACTGATACTCGGAAAAGGAGATCCTTTAAAGAACTCTTTGCTCGTATATGACGCACTGAAGACGACCTTCAGAAAAGTGAAGGTGCCAAAAAATCCCAACTGCGCCATATGCGGTGAACATCCGACCATCACAGAACTGATCGATTATAACGAAGGGTATTGCTCTCTTCCGTAGTCCCATGCCTGAACTTCGTATGTCCGGAGAACTCGCTGCGCAGATGCTAAAGCATTGCAGGGCGGGCTATCCGAATGAGGCATGCGGTATCCTCGCAGGAAAAAGCGGCACGGTGGTAAAGGTCTATCTCATGCCCAATGCTGAGCCCTCGCCAGTCAGCTACGTTATGGAGCCGAAGGAACAATTCAGGGTGATGCAAGAAATGAGACAGGAAGAATTGTCCATGCTTGCCATATTCCATTCCCATCCCCAGTCGCCTGCATATCCTTCTGCAACAGATATCAGACTTGCCTTTTACCAGGATGTCGTCTATGTAATCATTGGACTGACGAATCCTGAATCGCCGGATATAAAGGCATATACCATTATTGAAGGTGAAGTAATTGATGCCGCGATAAGGATTTTGGACTGATCCGATCCCCCGCTTTTTCCCCTGCGCCGGCCTGCGACAGTATTGACGTTTGCCCGACCATTTGTATAAAATTAAGACTGATAGAGGGGAGTAGCTCCCTGATGGGTTGATTGAGTCGTCAACACGTTCGCTGCGGCGGGCCGGTTCAATCGGTTATGCAGAATAACAGGCAAGACCTTTATCTCGGCTCGTGAGTCAGTTGAATTCACCGGGGCGGGATAAGGGTTTTTTTCATGGTGCAATAAGGAGGCAACTATGAATGTAATGAAGACAGTGATGCTTATGGTGCTGCTTACAATGCTTCTGGTATTTGGAGGGGCAGCAGTCGGTGGTCAGTCAGGCATGACCATTGCCCTTGTTATGGCGGGTGTTATGAACTTTGTCTCTTATTTCTTTAGTGACAAGATCGTCCTGAAAATGTACAGGGCGCAGCAGGTGACTGAGTCTGAAGCCCCTGTGCTCTACAGGATCGTAAGGACCCTGTCACAGAAGGCAGGCATGCCGATGCCAAAGGTCTATATTATCCCTGATGATTCGCCGAATGCCTTTGCAACCGGCAGAAATCCCAACCATGCTGCAGTCGCCGCAACTGAGGGGATCATGCGCATTCTGAGCGAAGAGGAGCTTTCAGGCGTCATGGCCCATGAGCTTGCTCATGTAAAGCACCGGGATATTCTGATCGGGACTATCGCTGCGACCATGGCCGGTGCTATCAGTTATCTCGGCCATATGGCCATGTTTTTCGGCGGAAGGCACGATGACGATGAGGGAGGCAGCCCTATTGCAGGAATTGCCATGATGATCCTTGCTCCTATTGCGGCAATGCTGATACAGATGGCCATATCCAGGTCCCGGGAATATGCGGCAGATGCCGGAGGAGCGCAGCTGCAGGGCAATCCCATGTCACTTGCCAATGCACTCAGAAAGCTTGAGGCAGGCGCTCAGGCAATCCCGATGGATGCGACGCCTGCAACATCTCATATGATGATCGTAAGTCCTCTCACCGGAGGTTCCTTTATGAGGCTTTTCAGCACGCACCCTCCTGTTGAGGAACGGATAGCCCGCCTTCAGGCGATGAGGACAGGTTCCTCTCAATAAGTCGGACCCTGAAAGAAGTCTGAATAGAAAACCCTGCACCATAAACTGCAGGGTTTTTTATGGCCGGAATGCGTCGCCGCAGGTGAAGCGAAAAAGAGCCCGGTTGAGGTAAAATGTATTCTTCAAAAAATCGTTTAAGGAGAAAGCAATGAGCAATGTTCTATTGAAGACCGAGATGCCGGATATAACGTTCCTGAGAAAAGGAAAGGTGAGGGACATATATGAGGTTGGGGACTATCTCCTCCTGATCGCTTCTGACAGGATATCAGCCTTTGATGTGGTCCTCCCTAACGGCATACCGGGCAAGGGCAGGCTGCTTACCCAGATATCTTTGTATTGGTTCAGCCAGATGCAGGATATTATCAATAATCACATAGTAGCGACCGAGGTGAAGGACTACCCTTCAGTATGTCATAAATATGCGGAACAGCTTGAAGGCAGGAGCATGCTGGTAAAAAAGGCAAAGCCGATGCCTGTGGAATGTATTGTGAGAGGATATCTTTCCGGGTCAGGCTGGAAGGAATACAAAAAAAGCGGCACCGTCTGCTCCATGAAACTGCCGGAAGGACTGGTAGAGTCGTCGAAACTTGCTGAACCAATCTTTACGCCAAGCACCAAGGCAGATGAAGGGCATGATATGAATATCTCCTTTGAGGAGATGATCAAGATAGTAGGCAAGGATATGGGAGAAAAGCTGAGGGATGTGAGTCTGCAGGTCTACACCAAGGCGCGTGATCTCGCAGAAAAAAAAGGCATCATCATAGCTGACACCAAGTTCGAGTTCGGCATGTTCAATGACGAACTGATTCTGATCGACGAGGTGCTTACCCCTGATTCTTCCCGCTTCTGGTCTGCCAAAAACTATCAGCCCGGCAAGGGACAGGACAGCTATGACAAGCAGATCATCAGGGACTATCTCCTGAGCCTGGACTGGGACCAGACCTATCCCGGCCCTGTGCTGCCTGATGAGATCATCGATAAGGCAATTGCACGATATAAGGAGATCTACGAGATCATTACGGGGTAGGGCACACAGTGCCAAACCTGAGTATCCCCAACAATACCTAATTGCAGATGAGTAGAACGCTGACCGATCAACTGTCCCATTGTGAATGCTGTCCGCGCAGATGCGGAGTGGACCGGATTATCGGAAAGACCGGTTTTTGCGGTGTCAGTTCAGACATTCTGGTTTCACATGCAGGCCTGCATTTTGGAGAAGAACCGCCCATCTCAGGAACAAGAGGTTCAGGCACCATTTTTTTCAGCGGCTGCAATCTTCGCTGCGTGTTCTGCCAGAATTATCAGATAAGCCAGGATTTTCAGCAGGGACATTCCAGGACTCACTCTGAAGATGAACTGGTATCTGAAATGCTGTTCCTTCAGGATGCCGGCGCACATAATATCAATTTTGTCTCGCCTTCTCATATGATCTTTCAGATGGCTGATGCGATAAAAAGCGCCAGGCAAAAAGGTCTCTTTGTCCCTGTTGTCTATAATTCCAACGGGTATGATTCAGTAGAAGCACTCCGGCAGATACGGGGTCTTGTTGATATTTATCTTCCGGATATCAACTATCTGGACAACAGCCTTGGAAAGCAGTTTTCTTCGGTGGATGACTATGCAGATATTGTTCCCGATGTGCTCTGGGAAATGCTGGATCAGACAGGCAGCCTGAAAATGGATGGTGGCGGCATAGCCATGCGTGGGTTGCTGGTACGGCATCTGGTATTGCCCGGGCAATTGGACAACAGCCGGAACTGTCTCAGGTCCCTGGCGGATTTGTCGCCGGATATTCATGTCAGCATTATGTCGCAGTATTCTCCTCAATATAAGGTAGGCGCTTATCCCGGAATAGACCGTACATTGACAGAAGATGAATATGATGAGATTACGGACTATGCGCTCGGCCTTGGTCTGAAGAATTCCTTTATACAAGAGCTCAGCAGCCAGGATCATTACCTGCCTGATTTTGATCGGGGAAGTCCTTTCGACCCTGCTTCCTAAGGAGTTGCCCGATTTAGCCCTTGCGAGCAGGCTGCAGTAATCTTTTGTGTGCTCATAGCAATCATTACAGAAATGTTCCGGATCCAGCGCATCATTTTCCAGTGCTTTCACGAAAGACGACAAACCCCTACGAAAGGAAGAGACTCAGGCAGTGCTTCAGTTCATCGAGCTTATACGGTTTGTTCAGAACCGCTGAAAAACCATAGGCACGATAATCTGCGATCACCGCACTGTCCGCATATCCGCTTGATACCACTGCCTTGATAGTAGGCTCAATTTCCCGGAGCATGGCTATCGCCTCCTGTCCGCCCATTCCACCCTTTACCGTCAGATCAAGGATCACCAGATCAAATGGCCTGCCTGCCTCCCTGGCCTGCCCGAATAGCTCTATTGCCCGTCTGCCGTCCTCTGCTCCCTCCACCTCATGGCCAAGCGCTCCGATCATCTCTCTTGCAACGTTTCTCACAATATCCTCATCGTCCATCAGAAGCACCCGGCCCTTTTTTGACGACAGCGTCGTCGATGCAGGTGACTCGGTCTCGACCGCTGCCCCCATCGACGCAGGAAGATAGATCGAAAATACCGTACCCCGGTCTACCTCCGAGCTAACCTCGATTAACCCGCCGTGGTTCTTTATGATCGAATACGATGTTGCCAGACCAAGGCCGCTTCCCTTCTGCTTCGTCGTAAAGTAAGGATCAAAGATCTTCGTCACGTTCTGAGCGGATATCCCTGTGCCCGTATCCTGTATGTCAATGCATACGAACCTTCCCCCTTCCGGCAGCCTTGCGTTGTCTTTTGCCCTGATATCCATATTCCTGGCCGAGATCGTTACCGTGCCTCTCCCTGCCATAGCCTCATTTGCATTCAGCACAATGTTCTGCAGCACCTGCGCAAGCTGCCCGGCATCAGCCTCCACTGCCCAAAGATCAGAAACAATATTCAGGCGATAGTCTGTATGGGAACCGCTCAGGGCAAATTTTACAGCGTTTTCGATCGTCGGTTCGAGCCGGATCAACTTCTTCAGCGGCTTACCGCCCTTGGAGAACGTCAGAAGCTGCGTTGTCAGATTTACCGACATATGGAGCGCTTCTTCAGCCTGCGCCAGCATGGCCAGAGACTTTTCCTTCTCGTCATGGGTGATCTTTGCCATCGAAATATACCCAAATACCCCCTGAAGCAGGTTGTTAAAGTCATGGGCTATGCCGCCGGCAAGCGTCCCGATCGATTCGAGTTTCTGCGTCTTGAGCCGCTCTTCTTCAAGAAGATGCTTCTCCGTGATGTTGTTGATCACCTCGATAACAGAAGTCACAACACCTGAATCATCCTTGATCGGAAAGGCCTTGGTCTCTACATACAGGATATTACCGCTCATATCCTTATGGCGGTGCAGCGCCGTATGGAGCGTGCCTGTCTCAAATGCCCGGCGTGTTGCGCATTCTTCCCCCGCCTCAAAACAGGGTTTGTCAGACTTATGGGATATCTCATAGCAGTGTTTACCAATGACGATATGGTCACTGCCTCCTACCTGGCTGCAATACGCCTTGTTGGCCGTCAGTATACGGTAGTCCCGGTCTATCACGATAAACCCCTCGTCTACCGTATCAAGTATGCTCCGGATGAACTGCTCGCTCTGTCGCAACGCCTCTTCGGATAGCCTGCGGTCCGTGATGTCCTGCCAGATTGCATACAAAACCGTTTCACCGTCCATGACAATCGGACGGGTGATGACATGGTGATACCTGATCTCGCCCAGTTTGGTTTTATGTCTGACGTCAAAGGTCGCCCCTCCGGCCTCAATTACCTGCTCGGTGCGGTCCAGTATTTCTGTGGGACTTTTATCAGGGTCTATGTCGGAGATGCTTAGCCGAGAAAACTCTTCCCGGGTATAACCCAGCTGGCCACAGGCCACGTCATTGAACTGTATGATCTTATTGGAGAGGTCAACAATAACTATGCCGTCCGGAGACTGTTCGAAAAGAGTGCGATAGCGTTGTTCACTCTGTCGTAGCGCCGCTTCCCTTGCGGCAATATCATCAGCCATGCGGTCAACCGTTAAAGCCAATTCTCCCAATTCCCCGCCTTTAATCAGGTCGGAAACTCTGCCCTTCACAATGCCTTTAGACAGACGCCCGGAATGCGTCTTTAAAAGTGCAACGCGGTCTGCAATCGAACGTTTGCCAATGATCCAGGCCACATAAAGCATACAAGAAAAAATTATCAGGATTAACATAAAGTGTTTGAGAAGTGTTCTGTTTACATTTGCCATGACCAGATCATAGGGTATCCCGACCCGTACATACATATACGGTTTATCTTCTCCCTTCAGGATCAGCTTGCGATAGGCTATTATCCGTTTTGTCCCGTCATGCGAAATGCTTATTAACGTATCTGCTATAGCACCTCTCTTCATTTGTTCGATGGCCTTTTCTTCAAAATGCTCACCGATATATTTGTCAAAGCCCATTCCGAGCACCACCCCGTTATGGTCCAGCAATACATAACTGGTATCTTTCGGCCATTCAATATGCTCCATAAGCTTTTTGTGATACCCGAGGTCTACGCCAAGGATGATAACCCCGCTTATTTCGTCTTTGCTGTTTTTATAAGGATAGTAGAATGAGAGGACCTGCTTGCCGGAATACTGCCCCTTCTTATATTGGCCTGCGGTAAAATGTCCGAGTGCAAGGGCTTTATTAAAGGATTCCCGGTCGGTTATGGTCATGCCTTTTGTCGGAATGGCCGACGCCCAGATATCTCCGTTTCGATCTGTTATGAATATGGTGGTATACTGCGGGTTCAGCTTTATTGCCTCGGCAAGAGCGGTCTGGACCTTGGGTATATTCCGCCGGTCTACCTCCGGCATACTGCTAAGCGCATACAACAGTTGCTCCGCGGACGCAACAAGAGACTGCTGCTGGACTTCAACTAATACGGCAAGCGCCTTAACCTCCTGTTTGGCATGGTTTATTTCTTCAGCTCTCTGCTGTATTCCGGAATATGCGATTATGGAAAAGGCCAACAAAACAATGATGGATACCATGAGCAGCAACTGTACCCTGATCGGCAGTTCAACAAGTTTAATCATGAGATCCTCGACCACTCACAAAAGTAATTCTCCTGATCACAAGAAACGTTCGATACTTTGCACGCTCTCCGTACTGCATTATGATGATTATGATAGCACATACAAAAATGATGGCGGTACCTGATGATCAATCGGGGGTCAATGGTTCGGGTCAACGGCAGTTCAGGAAGGAAATACCCGGGAGCAGGGCTACTTCCCGGATTTGCCCAGGAGCAGACCGATATATTTATTGATCGGGTTGCCTCTTTTGAGAAACGGCACAGGCGGTTTTTTTCTTGAGCCGAGCTTCTTCATCTCCCACAATATATCGTTATTCTCCGGGTCACTCTTGAGGCCCTGCTGAAAGGCCTTGATCGTTTCAGACTTGCGGCCGGCCTTCAGATAAGCCCTTCCAAGGTTCAGGTAAAAGACCGGATAGAAGAATTCGCTGCCAAAAGGCATGGCGGTATTGAGCGCTTTTATGGCGTTTTCGCAGATGGCAATGCCCTCTCTGGTATTGTTTTCGACAATGGCAATGAGACAGCCATAGTAGGACAGGAGAAAGGCGTCGGTGGGATAGCTTTCAAGGCCTTCCCGCAGCATATCGAGGGCCTGCCTCCCTTTTCCGCGCCGCAGCAGTTGCTGCACCTCGGAGAAGTATTCGGCCTTAAGCTTCTGCTTTTTCGATTGATCGGCGATAAAACTGGCAATAGCAGCCTTATGATGCTTATCCATTAAGTCGGTCAGCCGTGCATCAAGGTCTTTGATCTTTAAGAGATGGGCATAATCGGATTTTCTCGACGCGAGAATTTCACCCTTGAGAAAGACATTCGTTATGATCTTGCAGGACTTTCTTCCCATATCCTCAGTCTGGACGTGATAGGTCACATCGTCCACCGAGATATTGCTGCTGAGTTCATGCGCATGTCTCGACGTGATTGCGATCTTTGTCTTGTCAGTCATGATCTCATTGTATCAAAATTCAGAAAATAAAATAGCATTTCTCATCAGTTGCAGAGCTTTATTGCGGGATCATTGTCTGTGGCAGGAGGCAGCAATGAGCTAGGAGTTGTTCAGATACCCTTCGATAACAAAATCATCTCCAACACTGCGGATAGCAGTCCTTGTCAGAACGTGTGCATGCTGGAGGCTCCTGAAGACCTTTCCCCCCACCGCGGGAAACGACTTTTCTCCCCCGATGATCTTTGGTGCGATATAACATATGACCTTATCGACGATAGCTGTTTCAAGACAGGACGATGCAAGGGAAGAGCCTCCCTCGATAAGCACCGAAACGATCCCTTCAGCCCCCAGCCTCTTCATAAGCCACTGCAGGTCAACCCTGCTTCCGGCATGTTCAATCAATGAGATGCCCTTGTCCTGAAGCTGAGCCCGTTTTTTCTTTGACGATCGGTTGCTGCAGACCAGGACCGTCCTGGGAGGGCAGTTCAGCACGTTTGCATGCTCCCCGATCTGAAGATCGGGGTCGAGGATGATACGCATCGGGCTCCTCAGCCCGCCTGTTCTGCAAGTCAGCATTGGATCGTCTGCCCTGATCGTGCCTATGGCTGTCATGATTGCATCGACCTTTCCCCTCAGCCCATGAACTTCTTTACGGGCTTTTTCGCCTGTGATCCATTTCGATTCACCCTCCGGGGTCGCGATCTTGCCGTCAAGGGTCATCGCCATCTTGAGGATTACAAAAGGAAGACGGGTGATAATATGTTTGGTGTAGAATTCATTCAAATGCCGGGCTTTTTCCTCCAGGATTCCTGATACGACTTCAATTCCGGCCTTTCCGAGTTCTTCGGTGCCCTTGCCAGAAACCTTCGGGTTGGGGTCTTCCATGGCGATAACAACTCTTTTTATTCCAGCCATAATTATCGTTTCGGTGCAGGGGGGCGTTCTCTTGTCTTTATGACAGCAGGGTTCAAGGCTGACATAGAGTGTTGAACCGGTTGCATCCGGGCCGGCTTTTCCGATCGCAATAACCTCGGCATGTGCGGTGCCTGCCTTCCTGTGATAGCCCTCGGCTATGATCCTGCCGTGTTTCACGAGCACTGCACCCACCATCGGATTGGGGCTTGTCATGCCCTCTGCGCGCCTGGCAAGGGCCAGTGTTCGTCTGATACAGGCTTCATCGGTCATGCTTTTTAGCTTACCATAAACTTCTTTTCAGGCAACAGCACCGCAAAGGCTGCCGGGCGCAGAAAAGTAATGAGGAAATGTCCTGAAGATATGATATAATTTGTCTGGAGGAACGATGAATACAATACTATTAGCCGTTATAGCTGCCGTTTTTGCTGTCGTCGCTGTGGTAATGATACCGCTGCTTCTTGAGCTGAGGCGCACGGTGGCTGCATTGCGCCAGACAACTGAGCAGAGCCTTAACCCGGCTCTTCAGGAGCTTCAGGAAACACTGAAAAGTGTCCGGCAGATAACGGATAATGTGAATGTGATCACCGACGATGTCAAACAGTTTTCAGGGGCAATTCAGCAGATCGGCGGCAAGGTCAATGCAGTCAATGCGCTCGTGGACAGTGTCACCTCAGCAATGACCATAAAGACCTTAAGCCTGAATGCAGGCATAAGGGCAGCTTTATCATATTTTATTGCCAATTTACGCAGAAAAGGAGACAGATTATGAAAGACGAAGGTTTTGGATCAGGTTCGCTGCTGTTATCATTTCTTCTGGGAGGTGTTGTCGGAGCAGGTCTGGCATTGCTCGTAGCGCCGCAGTCAGGAGAGGTGACCCGCAAAAAAATAAAGGAATTGGCCGATGATATCAAGGACAAAACAAACGAGTATATCAATGAGGCCAAGGAGAAGGTGAGCGCAGTTACTGATGAAGGCAAGGGCTATTACGACGAGAAAAAGTCCCTGATCAAAGCTGCGATCGATGCCGGAAAAGACGCATACGACAAGGAAAAAGAGAAATTCGCAAAGGGGTAAGATGCATGAGCTTTCGATCGCTCAGAATGTTCTTGATATAGTCTCTGAGCAGTGTACCAGGAGTGGACACACAAAAATAGATTCAGTTAATCTGCGGATAGGAAGGGCGTCAGGGATCATGCCTGACGCCCTCATTTTTGCGTTCAACGCGATCAAACCTGACTCGATCGCCCGGGACGCCCTGCTGAATATTGAAGAGGTTCCGGTGACCGGGCTCTGTAATGATTGCGCAAGCAGTTTTATCGTGCAGGAGGAATACATCCTGAACTGCCCGGTCTGCAAGGGCAGCTCGTTTCAGATAACATCAGGAAGAGAACTGGATATTATAGACATGGAGGTCTCATAATCGTGAAAGTCAAGGTTGTAACCAGGATACTTGAGGCAAACGAGCGCATAGCTCTCGAAAACCGCAGGCTTTTTGATAATGCAGGACTGTATGTGATCAACCTCATGAGCGGGCCGGGAGCAGGCAAGACATCTGTTCTCGAAAAGACTCTTGCCCTGAAGACAGGTCTGAGGATAGGCGTTATCGAAGGAGACATCGCAGGCAGTGACGATGCCGAGCGCATCGAAAAACATGGCGCTCCGGTTATCCAGATCAATACCGGAGGCGCCTGTCATCTGGATGCTAACATGATCTATGAGGTACTTCAGGACCTCCCGCTTCAGGACCTTGATCTGCTCTTTATCGAGAATGTCGGAAACCTTGTCTGTCCTGCTGAATTCAAGGTCGGCGAGGATATCAAGGTGATGGTCTTAAGCATTGCCGAGGGGCACGACAAGCCGCTCAAGTATCCCCTGATGTTCCAGGAGTCGTCTGCCCTGCTTCTGAACAAGATCGACCTGGCCCCGTATCTTGATGTTGATATGAACAAGATCAAAAAAGACGCCCTGTCCCTTAATCCGGATCTTAAAATATTCGAGGTCTCCTGCAAGACGGGTGAAGGCCTTTCTGCGTGGACTGACTGGCTCAAGGAGAAAGCGCTGAGAAGCTGATCAGCAGGCTGCCTATGCCTGACCGGAAAGACTGTCGTATCATATCTATTCAGGGAATCGTTCAGGGTGTCGGCTTCAGACCCTTTGTGTATAATCTTGCCACTGAACTGAAGATCACCGGTTTTGTCTCAAATACCTCTGAGGGCGTTGTTATTACCGCAGAGGGCAGCAACCTCTCTCATTTTATCGAGAGGCTCAGGCAGGAAGCGCCGCCTCTTTCACGGATCATGAAAATAGATATTGCCCCTGCTGCACCAGAGGGTTTTACTGAATTTCTGATCAGGCAAAGTTCAGAAACTGGCAGTTTTACGCTTCTATCCCCCGACATCGCCGTCTGCGATGACTGCTGCAGGGAGCTGTTTGACCGCAAAGACAGAAGGTATCTCTACCCTTTCATCAACTGCACGAACTGCGGCCCCCGGTATTCGATCACCAGGGAAGTACCCTATGACCGGAAGAATACCACGATGCAGACCTTTACGCTCTGTGAGAACTGCTCCACTGAATATCACAGCCCGCGCGACAGAAGGTTCCATGCCCAGCCAATTGCCTGCCCAGCCTGCGGGCCAGAGGTAACGCTGCTCGACAAGAGAGGGAAAAAGATCGAATCTGCCGAGCCGATAAAAGCGGCTGTCAACCTTCTGAAAGAGGGGAAGATCGTTGTGGTTAAGGGACTCGGCGGGTTTCATATTATATGCGATGCATTGAATGCCGGTGCTGTAGTTCGGTTGCGCACAGTAAAGAGAAGGAATAATAAGCCCTTTGCCCTGATGGCCCCTGATATGGAGTCGATCAGGATGCATTGCGTCGTATCCGTGGCAGAAGAAGAACTCCTCAGTTCCATACAGCGGCCCATCGTGCTTCTCAGGAAGAAAGAAGAAAGTATTCTACCTTCTGCCGTTTCACCGGGCAATGCCAATCTTGGGTTCATGCTGCCCTATACGCCGCTCCATCATCTTTTATTCCATTATCCGCTAAACGGCCGGGGCCTTCCTGAGGAGCCGCATTTCAGTGCACTTGTGATGACAAGCGGCAACATCAGCGAAGAGCCGATTATCATATCCAATGAGGAGGCTGTTGAAAAGCTCTCATCAGTTGCAGATGCCTTTGTTGTCTATAACAGGAATATCTTCATGAGAGTCGATGATTCTGTGATACGAGTAAGGGAGAAGTTAACAGGCGGAGGCAGCATTAGTGCCGATACCGCATCGTTGCCCCTCACCCCCGACGCAATACCGTGCATCATGCGCCGTTCGCGCGGATATGTTCCTGAACCCATCCCTCTGATGACTGACGGCCCTGACATCCTGGGTTGCGGTGCTGACATGAAAAACACGTTTACGCTGCTTAGGGGTACCTACGCTATTGTAAGCCAGCACATGGGCGACATGGAGGACTATGCAACGGTCCGTTTTTTTGAAGAGACCCTCGATAACCTGAAGACTGTCTATAGAGCTGAACCGGCTGCAGTGGTCCATGACCTTCATCCCAATTATTTTTCAACAAACTGGGCAAGAGCGTATGGAATTAAACAGAACCTCAGGACAATCGCCATTCAGCATCATTATGCCCATATCGGCTCGGTAATGGCAGAGCACGGCCTGAGCAGAGTTATCGGCGTTGCCTTTGACGGCAGCGGGTATGGGGAGGACGGAACGCTCTGGGGCGGTGAATTCCTTGTCGCTGACCCCAGGGGCTTTAACCGTTCAGGCCATCTGAAGCAGGTGGCACTTCCGGGCGGGGAACAGGCAGTAAAGGAACCCTGGCGGGTGGCATTGAGCTATCTGAAGAACGCCTTTGGCAGCGATCTGAAGCGGTTCATTGGACCGACAGGATTCCTTCGGAAGTATGGCGAAAAGAAGATCACAGATATCGTTCAGGTGGCAGACAATAGACATTTCTCTCCCCTTTCATCCGGCGCAGGAAGACTTTTCGATGCGGTATCAGCGCTCATCGGTATCTGCGACATCAATACCTTCGAGGGGGAGGCTTCTATCGCGCTTGAATCATCCGTACTAAAAGGCATTTGCGAAGACTACCCTGTGGACATTCATTTTGATGACATCATCGAAGTTGATTTTTCGCACACATTTATCTCAATAATCGACGACCTGGCCAAAGGTCTTGATAGATGCATCATTGCGACGAAATTCCATAATACGGTTGCCATGTCGGTCATCAGGGTTGTCTTAAAGCTTTCTTTGATGAATAATATAAAGATAGTTGCCCTAAGCGGCGGCGTCTTTCAGAACCTCTACCTCTACGGGAAAGTTGCTGAGAGTCTCCGCGGAGAAGGGCTGAATGTGTATACGAACGAAATAGTCCCCTGCAATGATGCAGGAATCTCATTAGGCCAGGTATTTCTGGCCCGGGAAATGATGAAAGCAGAAGGACACGTGTGAAGCAGATCATTGAAGCGATCAATGAACTTATGGTTTCTATCAACCGGCCGGTAAAACTGATGGAGGTATGCGGTACGCATACGGTAGCCATATTCAGACATGGCATCCGCGAGCTGCTGCCAAAGGAGATAAAACTATTGAGTGGACCGGGATGCCCTGTCTGCGTTACGTCGATCAGGGATGTTGATACGGTCATCGAAATAGCCAGGCATCAGGATGCAAGCGTAACTACCTTTGGCGATATGATGCGCGTACCCGGCAGCAGGCAAACGCTCTCACAGGCAAAGGCAGAAGGAGGGGATATCAGGATAGTGTATTCGCCCCTTGATGCGCTGAAGCTGGCCGAACATATGCCGCAGCGTACCGTCGTATTCTTTGCAACAGGCTTTGAGACAACATCGCCCCTTGTAGCAGCAACCCTGGCCGAGGCTGAATCGAGAGGCATCAGAAATTTCTTTATCTATTCTGTCCATAAAACCGTTCCGCCGGCACTGAAGGCTTTGCTCAGCGCACCTGAAGTGCAGATCAACGGGTTTATCCTGCCGGGTCATGTCAGCACGGTGATTGGGTTGAGGCCGTACGCATTTCTTGCGGCCGAATATCATAAGCCATCGGTTGTGACCGGTTTTGATGCAGGGGATATCCTCAGCGGTGTGCTGATGCTTCTTAAGCAGATAGCCTGTAACAGGCCGGCAGTCGAAAACGAATATGCCAAGGTCGTAAAAGAAGAGGGGAACCCCCGTGCGGTTGCCCTGTTAGATGAATTCTTTGAACCTGAAGATTCATACTGGAGAGGGCTTGGCATACTGCCGGACAGCGGCCTGAAGCTGAGGGACAAGTATAGCCATCGCGACATCATGAATACGTATACGATCAGCGTCCCTGACGGTCAGGAACCAAAGGCCTGCTCATGCGGTGACGTACTGAAGGGCATCAAGATACCGACTGACTGCACACTCTTTGGAAAGGCCTGCACCCCTGACAAGCCTGTCGGAGCCTGTATGGTCAGCACAGAAGGCAGTTGTGCCGCATATTTCAAATATGCCGGCGCGGACTTTAGCCGGCGATAGCATCCGATAAATGGAAAATAGCGTAGAACGAATTCAGTTGAGTCATGGAGGCGGAGGACGGCTGATGCACCAGCTCGTCAGGGACTACTTTGTCCCCACCTTTGATCTTCAGACCCTGAATGATTCAGCTGTGGTTGAAGGATTTTCCGGAGGGAAGATTGCGCTTACGACCGACTCCTATGTAATATCTCCCTATTTCTTCCCGGGCGGGGACATCGGCATGCTCTCTGTCTGCGGGACGGTTAATGACCTCTCGATGGCAGGGGCAAAACCGCTCTATCTCACCACGGGGTTCATCCTCGAAGAGGGGATGCCCATTGAAGACTTGAAGAAGATTCTGGCGTCCATGAAGACTGCGGCTTACAAGGCTGGAATTAACATCGTGGCGGGTGACACCAAAGTTGTAGAAAAGGGAAAAGGCGATGGCATCTATATCAACACCGCAGGCATCGGGATTGTGGATGAAGGCATAGACCTTTCCCCAAACAGGATCAGACCCGGTGATAAGATCATCCTGAGCGGCTCGATCGGAAACCATGGCATGGCAGTTATGGCAGAAAGAAACGGTATCAGCTTTGAGCCTCCCCTTTTAAGCGATGTCTGTGCACTCAACCGCCTGGTTGAGACGATGCTTGCAACAACCAGAGAGATCCGTGTCCTGCGCGATCCGACCCGTGGCGGCGTTGCCACGACGCTCAAGGAATTTGCGGCCGACTCGGCATGTTGTATGATGATAGACGAGGAGGCTGTTTGCGTGAGGCCCGGTGTGCAGGGTGCATGCGATCTGCTCGGTCTTGATCCGCTGTATGTGGCAAATGAGGGAATTCTTCTTGCGGTTGTCGATGCCCGGGTAGCAGATGAGTTGGTCCGGGCGATGAAAAAGACAAAAGAAGGAGCGGAAGCATCCGTAATCGGTGAAGTGTCCGGGCAGCCCAGTCAGATGGTGCTTCTCAGGACAAAAATAGGCGGCACCAGAATTATTGATATGATTACCGGCGAGCAATTGCCGAGGATATGTTAAAGGAGGATGTATGGTTATTCGGTATGGCCTTATAGTGACAATGTTAGGTATGGCAGTATTCATAGGAGGGTGTGCTAAACCGGCCGCCACCGTTGACGGCAAAGGTATAAGCAGAGAAAAGATTGAGATGCATATGAAAGACCGTCTGCAGCAGCATAAACTTCAGAATGCGTCGGTTGATGAAAAAAAGATGAAGGAAGCCATTTTACAGGAACTGATTGGCGAACAGCTTGCGCTGAACGAAGCAGCAGCAAAGGGCATCTCCGTTACCGATGCCGAGGTTAACGGTGAATTGGATCAACTCCGCAAGAAACTCGGCGAGGAGCCGTATCAAAAAGCCCTCAAAGACAAGGGCCTGACCAATGAAACGTATCGCAGCAGACTCAGGGAACGTATGACCTTGACACGGTTCATGGAAGGCTTTCTGAAACCTGATGCGATAACCGAACAGGAAATAATGGATTACTATAAGAACAGCCCCAAACCGTTTCTGAAGCCTGCGCGGGTCAATATGAAGATCGTAGAGTTCCAGACCGAAGACGCTGCTCATGCTGCGGCAGAAGAGATAAAGAAGACCAGGGCTGATTTTGACGAATATGCAAAAAAACTTGATCTTGAGAAAAAAGCTTCCGTAACAGACTATGGGTGGGTGTCGCCTGATTACTTTTCATCTTCCATGGCCTCGTCCATTAAAATGCTTAAGGAAGGCCAGCAGGGTGGTCCTTATAAAGGCCAGGCCGCATTTTATCTTGTGCGGGTAAAAGAGAAGCAGAACGAAGGCATTGCCCCCTACGATGAAGTGAAAGAGAGCATCCGCACGACCCTGCTGCAGCAGAAGAGAGGCAACGCCTATATGCTGTGGCTTGAGCAGAAGCGGAAGTCTGCAAAGATCGTTATCAACCTGAAATAGAACAGACACAGAGTAGCCATGAACGACGAAAAAGTTATCTTGCGGTTTTTGGACGGAACGGTTCTCAAAGGGCATATCAGGGATTTTTCTGAGAAGTCTGATGAGCTGATCCTGCAGGAACTCGGCTCCGACATTGCCCGCGTAATGAAGAATGATGTTTTGAAGGCGATCTTCTTTGTACGGACCTTTGAAGGCAACAGGGAGTATAATGAAAAAAAATCCTACGGCATACGAAAGCCCCACGGTCATCGCACCTTCATCAAGTTCATTGACGGCGAGGATATGGTGGGGTTTCTGGAGAGCGAACTGCCCTGGGATAAGGGGTTTTTCCTCAGCCATCATACGGTCAACAACCTCAAGGGATTTTTCCTGCTTCCTGCTGATGAGGGCTCCAATAACCTCAGGGTGTTTATCTTTGTCCATGCCGTACAGGACGTGACGGTTGTTCCATAATAAAAAGGAGAATTCAATCATACGATGATACTCGGTATAAATATAGACCATATTGCAACGCTTCGTCAGGCGCGTCTGGGCGCAGAGCCTGATCCGGTCATGGCAGCGACACTTGCCGTCCTTGGCGGGGCAGACGGCATTACACTGCATCTGCGTGAAGACCGCCGCCATGTCAACGACCGTGACCTGGAGATGCTCAAAGGGTTTATCACGGTCGAGCTTAACCTGGAAATGGCCGCGACGGATGAGATGATCCGCATCGCTTCAAAGAAACTTCCTGATCTTGTTACGCTCGTCCCGGAAAAGAGACAGGAGCTTACGACTGAGGGAGGCCTGAACCTGAAGACAGGGAAGGGCGGCCTAAAGAAAGCGGTAAGAATACTGAAGGACAAAGGCATCAGGACGAGTCTTTTTATTAATCCTGATAACGAAGATGTTGACCTGACAAAAGAAATAGGTGCTGATATGGTCGAGATCCATACCGGTACCTATGCCAATGCGAGGGGAGAAGCCCAGGAGCGGCTGCGTGCGAAGGTCGCCAGCTCGATTTCTCATGCCTCAGCGATTGGGCTCAAGGCCAATGCCGGCCACGGCCTGAATTATCATAATGTCACCGGGATTGCCGAAATAGAGGGCCTCAGGGGTTTATATATCGGCCATAGCGTCATAGCGCGGGCAGTGCTGGTCGGCATGGAAAAGGCGGTCAGGGATATGAAAGAACTGATAATGATGTCCTGTCCGGTGCAGTAGTCAGACTGCTCTGAAATGATCTACGGCACCGGCATTGATATCGTAAAGACAGACCGGATTCGTGAAGCAGTCGAACGCGGAGGAAACAAGTTCCTGTCACGCGTTTTTACCGAGGCGGAAATAGCGTATGCCTATAAAAAAAAGGATCCGGCCCTGTCACTGTCGGTCCGCTTTGCTGCAAAGGAGGCTTTTATCAAGGCCCTTTCGCACGAACAGAATGTCCCCCTTATCGATATCGAGGTGTGCAGTGCGGATAACGGCAGGCCGGTGCTGCAGCTGCACGGCAGAACCGGAGAATTTATAAAACAAAAGGATATCAGGACAATTCATCTGAGCCTCAGCCATGAAAAAGATTATGGTGTCGCCTGCGTCGTGATCGAGGGAATACGATGAAGGTAGTTACTGCAGAGCAGATGCGGAACATCGACCGCCTCACGATCGAGAGATATGGCATCCCCGGCACAGTGCTGATGGAAAGGGCCGGTCTTTCGCTTGCTGAGAAGGTGCGGCTGCTTTTTGATAAAAAAAAGGCGGTCGTGCTCGCTGGGGGTGGTAATAATGGCGGCGACGGTATTGCCGCGGCCCGCAATCTGCATAACTGGGGATGGCATGTCAGGGTTCTCCTCATGCTCAGGGAAGACAGACTAAGTCCTGACTGTCTCGCCCAATACCGCATGGCAAAGCATTCCGGGGTTGCCATTGAGTTCAGAAAAGGGGTGACAGAAAAAGACCTTCATGGCGCCCTTGTCATCGATGCCCTTCTTGGCACCGGTATCAACAAGGACGTTACTTCTTATATGGCAGAGGCGATCCGGTTCCTCAACGCTGCGGATGTAAAGGTGGTTGCTGTTGATATCCCTTCCGGCATCTCCTCCGACAGCGGTCAGATCATGGGTGCGGCTGTGCAGGCGGATTATACGGTCACCTTTGGGCTTCCAAAGATTGGGCATATCCTCTATCCCGGAGCACAGTATTGTGGTCAGCTCGCTATCGAAGATATCGGATTTCCGGAAGAACTCCTCTCTGTTGACAGCCTTGGTTGCGAGACTATTGAAAAGAAGGCGGCTTCTCTGCTCGTGCCCGACCGGCCGGGAAATTCCCATAAGGGCGATTATGGACATATTTTGGTAATTGCAGGTTCGCGGGGCAAAACGGGCGCCGCGCTTATGACAGCAAAGGCCTGTCTTCGTGCAGGCGCCGGGCTTGTAACACTCGGCGTTCCTGAAACACTTCTTGACGTTTTCCAGGCCCGGGTAACAGAGGAGATGCTGCTGCCGCTTCCAGACTCCGGCAACGGTACGTTTTCTTCTCAGGCCTTTGATCTGATACGGCATTTCCTCGATACGCGTGCAGACGTCCTTGCTATAGGCCCAGGCATCACGGCCAGCGATGAAACAGCGGGACTTTTGAAATTAATTCTCGAAACCGTGACCGTGCCTATGGTACTCGATGCCGATGCGATTAATCTCCTTTCCGGCAGAAAAGACCTGCTGAAAACGGTGAAGGCCCCGGTCATATTGACTCCTCATACAGGTGAAATGGCAAGGTTCCTTGCATCCGCGACGGGTGGCGGCCATAAAGAGAAGGACCGCAACGGGCCTGAGATCGAGATTAAGCGTGACAGGATCGGATTATCCCGGACCACGGCAATGGAGACTGGTGCCTATTTTGTTTTAAAGGGCGCACCGACGATTATCGCAGACCCTGAGGGCAGGATATTTATCAATACAACCGGCAACCCCGGCATGGCGACGGCCGGGGCAGGCGATGTCCTGACCGGCATGTTAGCAGGCCTGCTCGGCCAGGGTATGCATCCGGTCGATGCCTGCAGACTTGCGGTCTATCTGCATGGGCTGGCAGGTGATGCAGCTGCTGAAGCGCAGGGCATGCATTCTCTTATTGCCTCTGACATCATTGAGACGATACCCAGGGCATTTCTTTCTCTTCGTGAATAACATCATTTACCCTGATAATTTGAAGTCAGTTGCCTCTGCCTGTTTTACCGGCAAGGACCCTGGGGCTGATCTTGAACGTATCGCGGAGCTGTTCGAGATAACGAGTGATCAGATATATCTTCCGATTCAGAAACATACTGATAGGGTCGTGGTCATTGATGCTTCACGTGAGCCCGTAATCGCTGATGCTGTCATAACAAGGCAGAAGGGACTCCTGATCGGTGTGCAGGTGGCTGACTGCGTGCCGATACTGCTCTGCGATCCAAAGAGGAAGGTTATTGGCGCTGTTCATGCCGGCTGGAGGGGAACTGCGGAGGCCCTACTGAAAAAGACCATACAGGTCTTTTCTGAACATTTCTTCAGCGATCCGGACGATATCCTTGTGGCTATCGGCCCTTCGGTCAGGCAGTGCTGCTATGAAGTGGACGGAGAGGTGATCAGGGCGGTTTCTCAGGCCACAGGGAAGGGCGCCTATTTCAAAACCAAAGGTGATAAATTTCATCTTGATCTTGCCTCTGCAAATCAAGTCCAGGCATTACACATGGGTGTGCCTGAGAATAATATTTGGATTTCCGATGACTGCACCTTCTGCAGCCCTGAGAAGTTCTTTTCCTATCGGTATTCCAAAGGAACAACAGGAAGACAGGCGGCCTTTATCGGAATCATCTGATCAGCGAAACACTAATCGTCGCAATTCCTCAGAATTACCTTCACAATCAATCTCTAACATGTTAAAATTATTGAAAAATTAGAAGGTGAACCATGCTTAAAGCAAAGGATGTAATGACCTGCGACGTCATCACGGTAACTGAGGGAATGACGGTTGACGAACTGGGAAGACTTTTTATTGAAAAAAAGATTAGCGGCGCTCCGGTTGCCGATTCCAAAGGCGCTCTTATCGGCATTGTCACCGAGAACGATCTTATACGGAAAAATACGCGCCTTCATATCCCGACAGTGCTGAGGATTTTCGATGCCTTTATTCCTCTTGGCAGGCGGGACAGTGTCGAAGATGAAATCAAACGGATGTCTGCTTCAACCGTGGGTGAGATCTGCACGAAAGAGGTGATAACTGTCTCGCCAGAGGCAAGCATTCAGGATGTATCATCCATCATGTTCGAAAAGGGCGTACATCTCGTGCCTGTTCTTGAAGCGGGAAGGGTTGTCGGTATTATCGGCAAGATGGATATCATCAGGAGCATGATCAATGAAACTGCAGAGCAAAAGCCCGGCTGATACCGAGGCGATTGGCTTCAGGCTCGGCAGACTGCTCAGGGCCGGCATGCTGGTCAAGCTGTATGGCGAACTCGGGGCAGGAAAGACGACCATGGTAAAGGGAATAGCGCTGGCTTTCGGCATTGAAAAAGACGATGTAATCAGTCCGAGCTTCACGATCATCACGGAGTATGAAAGTTCTCCCCGATTTTATCATCTGGATTTATACCGCATTGCAGGGAGCAGCGACCTGGAAAGCACCGGGATCTGGGACTGCGTAGGAGAAGACTCGGTCACCGTCGTTGAATGGCCGGAGCATGCCGAAGATGAGCTTCCGGCAGATGCACTGTCGGTAAGAATTTCGCACAAAGGTCCTGATGAGAGAGAAATAGAGCTGGAAGGTATCGATGAAAAAGATTGGCATAATCTGTAAACTTAGCAGGAAAGAGCCTCAGGATATCCTGAAGGATCTCCTGCCGTGGCTTGGCAAGAGGGGCTGCGAGGTCTTTCTTGATCAGGAGACGGCTGCACAAATGAACATAAAGGGATATGACAGGACAGATATCCCCTCTTTTGTCGAGGTCGTTCTTGTGCTGGGAGGTGACGGGACGATGCTGAGCGTAACCCGTCTTGTTGCCTGTGCCGGAATCCCTGTTTTGGGCATCAATCTCGGCAGCCTCGGATTCCTGACCGAGGTACACAAGGAAGACATCTACGCTGCGGTCGAAGAGATGCTCTCCGGCAGATGTGTGATGGAAGAGCGTCTTATGCTGAAGACCACCCTGCGCAGGGGCGCGGAGGTGATGGATCAGGTCCTGGTATTAAACGACGTGGTCATTAACAAGGGGGCACTTGCACGGATCATAGACCTTGAGGTGAGCATCGATCAGTCTTATGTGACGACCTACAAGGCAGACGGTCTGATCATCTCTACGCCGACCGGTTCCACTGCCTATTCCCTCTCTGCCGGAGGACCGATTCTTTATCCTACGATCGAAAATATTGTTCTGACGCCGATCTGCTCGCATACGCTTACCAACAGGCCTATCGTCCTGTCAGACAAGGTGTCGATCTCAATCAAACTCAGGTCATCAAGTGAAGACGTCTTCCTTACCCTCGACGGACAGGTGGGTTGCGCACTGAAAACCGGAGATATTATCGAGGTGGTCAAGGCAGACTGCAAGGCGCGGCTTCTCGTTGCAGGGGGAAGAGGCTACTTCGACGTCCTCCGCACTAAGCTGAAATGGGGAGAGCGCTAGTCAGATGAGCGTTGCGGTTGAAGAGATAAAAAGTCTGCTTGCTTTCTATCAGGCGCTCGGATTTGAGAGTCTACCGATTACCGTCAGTCCGCGGATTAAAGCCGCTTCTGCGGGACTCATCCGGAACAGCGGAGAACTGCCTTCCTCGGACAAGCCGGGCGATAAGGAGTCGCAACTCGGGGGATTACGGGAGCAGATCGGTGATTGCCAAAGGTGCAAACTTTCAAAACAGAGAAAGAATATTGTTTTTGGAGCGGGTAATCCTGGCGCAAAACTTATGTTTATCGGGGAGGCGCCCGGGAAGGAAGAAGATCTGCAGGGTCTCCCTTTTGTAGGAGATGCAGGCCTGTTGCTGACGCGCCTGATCGAAAAGATGGGGATGAAGCGCAACGAGGTATATATCGCAAATATCATCAAGTGCAGACCCCCCATGAACCGTGATCCTGAAGATGACGAGGTTGCTGCATGCAGGGGATTCATCGAAAAGCAGATATCGGTCATCAGACCGGCTGTCATTATGACCCTCGGGCGGATAGCCTTACAGTCCCTTATGAACGCCCCAAAACTGAAGATTACCGCGGCGCGCGGACATTTTCTTGACTATGAGGGCATTGCCGTTATGCCGACCTTTCATCCGGCGTACCTTCTCAGAAATCCGCAGGATAAGATGCTCACCTGGTCGGATGCCCAAAAAGTTCTGGCCCGCCTGGCAGGTCAGTCGCAATAGCGAAAAGGCTATGGACATGCTGATGGTGCCCAGCGGATACTGCAGATGCAGAGACTGAGACGTTACTTCGCCGTATTGTTCCCTGTCGTTGCGCTGCTCTGTGTGGTCACCCCTGCTTTTGGACTGACGGTAGACATGGTCCTTGCCGTAGTCAACGGCGAGGTGATTACCCTCACCGACTATGGCCGTTTCGTTATGAGGACGGCTCAGACCGTCGAAAAGGATACGGTCAACGAACAGCGACTGAAGGCACTGATAGAGGAAAGGCTGATCATTCAGGAGGCAAAACGGAAGGGGTATGATGTAACGGAGGAAGAGATCAGGCAGGGTATTGCCGCTTTTCTCCTTCAGTCGGGCATTCAGGAAAAGGAGTTTGAAACAAAAATCACTGCCGAGAATTTGACTATGGCCGATTACCGGACACTGTTCAGAGAGAACATTGTATCGTTAAAGTGCATCGAAAAAGAGGTCAATGCAAAAGTGATGGTCAACAGCAGCGACCTGGCACGCTACTACGAGACTCACCGGGCCAGTTTTATGGAAAGCCCGGAAAAGGTCCTTGTTATGGCAATTATTATAAAACTTGGCAATGCCCCAAGCCTTACAGAGATAACCGACCTGAAGATCAGGGCGCTCAAGGTCTATTCAGAGATAATAAACGGCGAGACGTTTGAACGGCAGGTACATAAGTATGCAGAGGAAACCATAAAAAATCGCGGAGGCATGTTGGGAGAATTCGAGCGGGGTGCCCTGATCCCTGTTCTTGATAAAAAGATCTTTTCCCTGAAGGAAGGTGAGGTGAGCGGGCCGGTCTGGACAAAGGATGGCGTATATATCCTCAAAATAGCCAGAAAGACCGAAGCGGTCTATGCTCCATTTGAGAAGGTTAAAAATGAACTGCAGACAAAGGCATACGAGGAGAAGCGTGAGGAAGCGTTTGGCGTCTGGATGAAGACACTATGGGAAAAATCTTCAGTAGAAATGCGGTAATCACCTGCCTGCACGTCCGTGAAACAGAGAGAGGACTGCCAAACCATATGGGCACGCTGAGGGTTCTTCCTGTATAACAGATGAAAATATTGCTAATTAATCCGAACCGCTTTCAATCTCCGCCCGTGCCTCCTATCGGTCTGGAGTACCTTTCAGGGAGCCTTGTCAGGGGAGGGCATGAGATCAAACTTCTTGATCTCACCTTTCACGAAAATGCCGAAGCGTTCATCGATCGCACAATCTCTGAGTTCCTTCCTGACATTGCCGGGGTAACGGTAAGGAATATTGACAGTGTCCTGTTTCATGACAATGAATTTTATCTGGACGACATAGCCGCAATCGTTCACCGGCTGAAGGCAAAACATGGGCTAAAAGTCATTATCGGCGGTGCCGGCATCATGGTCAACCCGGAAGGTGTGCTTGCATACCTCGGAGCTGATTATGCCGTTGCCGGTCCGGCTGAAGACATAATCAATGATCTTCTCGGCGCGTTACGCAGCGGCGAGGCGGTGAAGAAGGTATGGAAAGGCGTTTTTTGCCCATACTCTTCATGTTCGAGAATTACAACTGCAATCGATTATCAAAGATACGGCGCCTCAGGCGGGATAGCAGGCTTTGAGACGCATAAGGGGTGCAGTTCTTCCTGTGTTTACTGCATTGAGGCCCAGAGTCCGGTCGCATTCAAACGACCGGAGGATGTCATCCGGGAGATCAGGGGATTTATCGAAAAAGGGCAGAGCGATTTCCATCTCTGCGATCCTGAGTTCAATGAAGACCTGGACCACGCCATTGAGTTCTGCACTGCGCTGCGGCAGGAGCATATGAATATGCAGTGGGCTGTCTATATGAAGCCTGCAAACTATAATCAGAAGCTTTTCAGGCTTATGAAAGAAACAGGGGTCAATCTTATTACGCTTACCGTCGATTCTTTCAGAAAGTGTCCTCTTTACTGGACAGATGCGGAAAAGGTCATTTTCAATGCCCAATCCAACGGGATTCGTATTGCCATTGATTTTCTGACCGGGTTTCCTTACGAAGACAGCGAACTTCTGAAGTGGTGTCTTGATTTTTTCAGGAGGCTGCAGCCCAACCGGGTAACTATCAATACATTTATCCGCCTTTATCGGCCCCTGATGATTACGAAGATCATTGAACGGGATGACGCGCTTAAGGTCCATATTCTCGGTAATCGTGAGAACAAGGAGATGATATTGCCGGTTTTCTATAATCAGACAGATCCCCAACGGCTCAGGGAACTCATTGCGGGTGACAGAATTTTTAAAATCGAAGGAGAGGAGAAAGGAGTAAATTATACGAGGGCCTGAACCCGATTATCTCTTTTACAATGGGGGGAAAGGGCTCCAAGGGTGATTAAATACTTGAATATTTTATAGCATATTACTGATACTAAGTACAAGGAGCAATAATGTTACGGGAAAAGGTTGAACGTGTTTTGGATAAGGTCAGAGTCAGTCTCAAGGCAGAAGGCGGCGATATTGAGCTTCTGGATGTAAAAAATGATGTTGTGTACGTGAAGCTCAAGGGTGCATGCGGAACCTGCCCTATGTCTGCGCTTACGATGAAGAGTCTCGTTGAAACAAGCATTAAGAATGAGATTCCGGAGATTAAAGCAGTACAGGCGATCTGAAGCAATAGGCGATGGAGAATACAATAAAGTTATTCAGAACAATAAGGTTTTTTTCTGCAGTGCTTTTCTTTCTGTTCCCCACGATCTGGATTTCCCTGTCCGGATCTTCTTACGCCAGCGGAAAGATTGACGTTACCGATATTCGTTACTGGTCATATCCGGATTATACCCGGGTGGTAATCAGCCTTACCGAAAATCCGGATTATGCCGGCAACAGGCTCTCAAATCCTGACAGACTGTATTTTGATATAAAAAACAGCCTGCTAAAGAAGGACCTCCAGAAGACCATATCCGTGGGTAACGGCATGCTGAAGACCGTCAGGGCCGGGCAGTTTAATGACAGCACTGTCCGCGTAGTCCTGGATCTCGGCAAAATGACCAATTATAAGGTCCTGACCATGGAAGATCCCAATCGCCTTGTCATTGACATTTACGGTGAAAAACAGACCGCATCGGTCAAAAAAAGGATTGTGCTCGATCCGGGACACGGGGGGCATGACCCGGGTGCGGTCGGGCAGAAGAACCTGTATGAAAAAGATGTTGTGCTCGATATCGCACTGAAATTGAAGAAGATCCTTGCTGACGATCCAAATCTGGAGATCTTTCTGACCAGGGAAACCGATGTTTTTATTCCGCTTGAGCAGCGGACCACGATTGCGATCAGCAAGAACGCCGATCTTTTTCTGTCAATCCATGCCAATACGAGCCCTCGCAGGGATGCCAGGGGAATTGAGACCTATTTTCTGAACTGGACGAACGATGAAGAAGCGATGAAGGTGGCGGCCCGCGAAAATGCGATTTCACTGAAAAAGATGAAAAAGATGAATGAGGGCAAGGATGTGCTCGACGTCATGCTCAGTTCGCTCCGAAGAGACAACAAGCGCGACGAGTCACTCAAACTCGCAAACATTGTTCAGCAGAATATGGTCAATGGCCTGAACAGGAATTATAATCACATCGTCGATCATGGCGTAAAGCAGGCGCTCTTCTACGTACTATTCGGTGCGGATATGCCTTCTGTCCTTGTGGAGGTATCATTCATCAGCAACCCCCTTGAAGAGAAACTTCTCTCAAAAGACGCATACCGGTCGGAACTTGCGAAATCTCTGGCAACGGGAATCAATAAATATATGACTGCTGTGCCTGAGGGCCAGTCTGTTGCGCGGAACGGCAGGACCGTTGTCCCCTGAATTTCGCATCGTTTCGTATCTGCTGTTTGTCATCGTTCTTTTTCTGCTGCCTGATCTGACCGTCTATGCAGGGCTTATGGCCGCATTGAGTCTCTGCCTGATGACCGTTCCCTTCAGATCGCTTAAGGCAGGGTGGATGCCGATTATCATGTTTCTGACCTTTACCTTTATCAGCAATACCGTTTATCATTCCGGCAGGATTATCTATGCCGCCGGCCCGGTGATGATTACGGCCGAAGGCCTGCACCTTGCTGCTCTGCGAACACTGCGGGTCCTCCTGATGATCGGGGGCGTTAAGTTCCTCATGGCAAAGACCAAAACTGACCAGGTTGTAAAGGCGATGACAAATTTGCTGCAACCATTTGAAAAAGCCGGTCTGCCGGTAAACGATTTCTTTCATACCATGGGTCTCACCCTGAAATGCTTTCCGCTCCTGAAAGACGCTCTGGCGGGCCACTATGCGGCAACCATGCAAAAGGGCGGCGTAAGGGGCATCCTGAGCAGGGCAAAGCTTATGGCGCTCTTTATGCTGCCGCTTTTTGTCGAAAGCATCCACAGCCCTGAACTTTTTTTCCCGGAGTCCGACCTGCATGAAAAATAAGTTCGATCTCATCATTAAGCATGGGAGCATCTTTGACGGAAAAGGCGGGGACCCTGTTATCGCTGACATAGCGGTGCTGGATGGCAATATTTTCGGTATCGGGACCTACCGCGACGATGAGGCAGAAGCGATAGTCGAGGCCAGGGGGATGGCTGTTGCGCCGGGGTTTATCGACAGCCATGCCCATTCTGATTTTACCCTTATTGCCGATAGGCGGGCGGTAGGGAAGATACTGCAGGGTGTAACCACCGAGATAAACGGCAATTGCGGCATGTCAGCCGCGCCTCTCTATGGGAAGGCGGCAGAGCGGCGAGAGGACGATCTCAAAGAACTCGGTATAATCGAACGATGGAATTCGGTGCGTCAGTACCGTGAACTTATTGAGAAAAAAGGCTTGGCCCTGAATACTGCCATGCTGATCGGCCATGGCAATATCAGGGGATCAGTTATTGGATATGATAACAGAAGGCCTTCTGAGGCCGAGCTTCTGCAGATGAAACAGCTCCTCGATAGATCTATTCAGGAGGGCGGCATAGGCCTTTCTACCGGCCTGATCTATCCCCCCGGCATTTACAGCGAAACGGATGAGCTTGTTGCCCTGTCAGAGGTCTTAAAGCCCTACGGGCTGATCTATACAAGCCACATGAGAAGTGAGGGGGCGGCGCTTCTTGAGTCTGTTCAGGAGGTCATCTCGATCGGCCAGGCAGCTGACATCAAAACACACATTTCGCATATCAAGACTGCAGGGCAGCAAAACTGGCATAAAGCAGACGCAGCTATCGCCTTACTCATGGCGGCACGGGAACAGGGGGTGGAGATCAGCTGTGACCGCTATCCTTACACTGCCTCGAGCACGGACCTTGACTCCCTTTTGCCTGCCTGGGTATTTGAAGGCGGCAATGAGGAAGAACTGCAGAGACTCCACTCAAAGGAGCTGCTCGTCACGATAAGACGCGAGCTGCTTGATCAGGTCAAAGACAGGGCCTACTGGCAGCGGGTCATCGTATCTTCAGTCGTCTCGCCCTCCAGGTCATGGATGGAGGGAATGACCATAGCGGACATAAGTCAACGCCTTGGCTGCGATGAGATCAATGCGGTCTTCACCCTTCTTCGTGAGGAGAAATTGCGGGTCGGAGCCATATTTCTCTCGATGAGCGGGGAGAACCTCAAAACATTTCTTTCACTCCCATTCTGTACCATAGGCTCCGACAGCTCTGCCCGCTGCTTTGATGGTCCTACCAGACTGGGCAAACCCCATCCCCGAACGTTTGGAACATTCCCGAGATTATTCGGCACGTATGTAAGGGATGAAAAGCTGATGCCCTTGAAAGAAGCGGTCCGACGGGCGACCATGCTCCCTGCCGCACTATTTGGACTGAGGGGCAGGGGACAGATCAAGGAAGGCTTCGCGGCTGATATCGTTATCTTTGACCCTGACACGATAACAGACAAGGCAACCTTTGAGGATCCCTATCTGAAGCCCTCAGGTATACCGTATGTCCTGGTCAATGGGATACCGGCCGTTTGGGCGGGCAAGCCAACAGGCAAATGTGCAGGTCGGATGCTGAAGGCAACAGGACGGTGAGTTCACCGCCGCTTATCGCTGTCACCACAGGCAGCAGGGATAATTTTCCAAACGAGCCGCACCGGTATTTCGAAGCGGTTCGGAAGGCAGGAGGCATAGCCGAGTTTGTCTATTCCGGAACCGCAAAGAAAAGCCTGATGGACCATTTTGACGGTTTTCTCATTCCCGGCGGCAAAGATATTGATCCTCTGCGGTATAATGAGAAGCAGAAGTATGAAATCAGCCGCGAAGAACAGAAAAGGATCGTTTTTGAACTCTTTCTGTTACGGGAAGCAACAAAGAGACGAAGACCTGTTCTCGGTATTTGCTACGGCATGCAGGTTATCAATATTTTCTTTAAGGGCTCTCTGTATCAGGATATCCAGTCACAGAAGGAAGATTCGCTCGACCACCGCAAGGGCAGGCATTCACTTGCCGTGCATCTAAATCCTTTTCTGCCAAACGGATCGTTTGAGGTGAACAGCAGTCACCACCAGGCCGTCAAAGAGATAGGGAAGGGGCTTATCCCGTTTGCCTATGCGGATGATGCCATTGTTGAAGGGATCTATCTCGAGGACTATCCATTTCTTCTTGGCATTCAGTGGCACCCCGAGAGAATGGAGCATGCATTATCAGAAGCAATTTTTCGTGCTTTTGTGAAGGAGTCTTATGAGCTCAAATAGATTCACAACCCCCATGCTTCTTTTTATCATTGCCGTACTCGGCTACCTTGCATACCAGATCATAAGCCCGTTTCTTACGGCAGCAGCCTGGGCAATGGTCTTTGCTATTGTATTTTATCCTGTGTACGCCTTTATCTGCAGATATGTGAGATTCAAGTCAGTTGCCTCGTTGATCACGATAGTCTTTATTCTGATCATTATTATCGGTCCGATCTCGTATCTCACCTCGCTCCTGATCAATGAAACACAGGCATTTCTGGCCAGTATCGATCAGGACCGGCTTGAGTCGATACAGAAGTTCTATAAAGGACTGCGTTCCTCACCTATCTACCAGAAGATGAGTTCGTATATGGGAGAGCTCCCCTCGGAAAAAGTCATTCTGGAGGGCATCAGAAAGGCCGGAGGGACGCTTCTTCAGAACCTCTCGATTCAAATTACCAACGTGCTGGCCATTGCGGCAAACTTCCTCTTTATGATTTTTACGATCTTCTTCTTTTTCAAAGACGGCCCCGGATTTCTCTCAAAGGCGCGCGACTTTATGCCCTTCAGCGAAAAGCATAAGGACAGGCTGGCAACACAGGTCAAGGACATGATCGTCTCAACCGTATATGGGGGCGCAACGGTTGCGCTCATTCAGGGCATCCTTGGCGGTCTTGCCTATTATATTATCGGCATGGAATCTCCTGTCATGTGGGGTGTTGCCATGGCTGTCATGTCCTTTGTCCCGCTCCTCGGCACATTTTCAGTCTGGGGCCCGGGAGCGATCTTTCTCCTTCTGAGCGGAAGCTACGCCAAGGGTATAGGACTTTTCCTCTTCGGCATCTTTGTCATCAGCATGGTCGATAACATTCTGAGGCCCCTGATCATCGGATCCCGCACCAAAATGCCTACCGTACTTATTTTGTTCAGTGTCCTTGGCGGCATTAAACTTTTTGGCATGATCGGTTTTGTGATGGGGCCGCTCATCATGGCGGCCTTTATCTCCGTCTTTGAAATATTCCGCCATATAGAGGACGACAAGGAAGAGGATGTCGGGACTGGCCAACAGAGCTGAGACAAGACGTATAGTTCTGACGATTTCCTTTATTCTTGTGCTAAGCCTTGCGGCCTGCACTTCAAATGACAGAATCGCAGGATATATCCATTACCGTATTAATTACAATCCTACAACCCTTGACCCTGCGCTTATCGTTGATGTTACCGGAGGATTGATTGCTGCCAAAATTTTTAATGGTCTCGTCAGACTGAATGAAAAACTGGAAGTTATGCCGGACCTCGCAGAATCATGGAGCCTCAGTCCTGATGCTACCACCTATACGTTTTATCTGAGGAAAGATGCAAGGTTTTCAAACGGTCGGTCGCTATCTGCTGCTGACGTCAAATACTCCTTTGAGCGCATCCTTGATCCCGGGGGCAAATCGCCCCATACCTGGATTCTGGACAAAATATCAGGCGCAAGGGAGTTTATGAATGGCAAGAGCGATGAAGTCAGCGGCATACGGGTTTCAGGCCCTTATACTATCCAGCTGGTCCTCGAAAGACCTTTTTCTCCTTTTCTGAATCTGCTCACCATGACCGCTGCGTATGTTGTGCCAAAAGAGGATGTCAGGAAATGGGGAGACGACTTTGGGACACACCCGGTCGGTTCCGGCCCTTTTTGCCTGACACAGTGGAAGCATAACAACCATCTCCTGCTGGCTAGAAATGCAGACTATTTCGGCGGCATTGCAAAGAACATGGGGATTCGGTACAGAATAATTCCAGAGGATCTGACCGCAATAACTGAGTTCGAGCTTGGCAATCTTGATGTCATCTCTGTTCCGGCATCAGAATATCGCAGGATCAAAAATACGGTTGCATATGAGAACCTTGTCGCATCAATAGAAGGCATTAATACCTATTACCTCGGATTTAATTGCTCCCGTCCTCCCTTTGACAATATCAGAGCGAGAAGGGCTGTCTCCAGCGCCATTGACAGAAAGAGAATACTTGAAACGTTCTACGAGGGCAGGGGAAGGCTGGCTCATGGACCAATCCCTGATATCCTGAGACGGTGGGAGGCGCCTGCCCCTCCTGATTATGATCCTGTAACGGCAAAAAAACTCATAGACGCGGCCGGCTTGAAGGGAAAGAAAATACAGTTCTATATTACGGCAGACCCGGAGGTCGTCGACATTGCCGAGATCGTTCAGTTCTATCTTCAGAGCGCAGGTCTTTCGGTTACGATAAAGCAGCTTGAATGGAGTTCGTACAAGGCAGCTATCAACAATGGCGAGGCTGACATGTTCTGGATCAGCTGGTGGGCCGACTACCCTGACCCGGAGAACTTTCTCTTTCCGCTGTTTCATTCCTCAAATCATGGGCCAAGCGGCAACCGGACACGCTATACAAACAAGTCGGTCGATGACCTGATAGAGGCAGGGCAGAAGAGTGCCGACATGAAGAAGCGCGATCATTATTATCTCCTTGCGGAAAGGGCGATCGTTGAAGATATGCCATGGGTTTTCTTCTGGCACAAGACTGACATTACCGTCAGACAGGCAGCGCTTCGCAACTACCGCTTATATCCGATTTACAGTATGGACAAAGGCCTGGAGGTTTCTTTTTGAGATCGTTCATATTCACAAGATTATATCTCATGATACCGCTTCTTTTCGGCATAACCTTCATAACCTTCTCGCTGACCAAGGCACTGCCGGGAGACCCTGTCTACAGCATCGTGGGTGAACGTTCCAGCCCCGAGATCATTGAAAAGATACGCAGGGAGATCGGCGCCGATAAAAGCATGTTCAGGCAGTATGCCGGATATATCAGCCTTCTTTTGCAGGGAGAACTCGGACGGTCGTATTATACAAACAGAAAAGTGGCTGATGACGTTGGCCTCAAGTTTCCCAATACCCTGCTTCTGGCCTTTGCTGCAATGGTTATTGCTGTGCCAATTGGCGTGTTGCTTGGATTCATTGCAGCATTGCATAAGGGCAGGGCTGCTGACAGAATCATCACCATGCTATCGGTTTTCAGCATCAGCATGCCGGTATTCTGGAGCGGCCTCCTGCTTATGCTTCTTTTCAGTCTCAGACTTAAAGTTCTGCCTCCATCCGGAACAGGCGGACTGCAATACCTCGTACTGCCTGCGATAACCCTTTCGCTTCCCGCCCTTGCAACGCTCATCAGGATTACCCGAATCACGGTCCTTGATGTGATCGATATGCAGTTCATCAGAACCGCAAGGGCCAAGGGCTTAACGGAACGTGCCATTAATGCGATTCATATCATGAAAAACGCCCTGATACCGGTCATTACCGTTATCGGGCTTGAGTTTGGGAGCTACCTCAACGGTGCAGTTCTTACCGAGACTATCTTCGGATGGGACGGAATAGGTCGATATGCCATGGAAGGCATTATCAAGCGGGACTATCCTGTCATTATGGGATGTCTTTTGGTAGGAACGATCATCTTTGTGATAATGAATCTTATAGTTGACATCATTTACCATTATGCAGATCCGAGGGTGAGGGTGCATGGGACTGACCGGTAAGTTATCAGCAGCAATCCTTGTCCTGATTTTCATCCTCTCATTTTTTTCTTTCCTTATTGTACCCTATGAACCGGATGCAATAGACCTGAACAGCCTCAGAGAACCTCCATCACTAAGGCATATCCTCGGCACAGACAACAAGGGCAGAGACATTCTTGCGCGGATACTGTATGGGGGAAAGATTTCGGTCGGCGTTTCCGTGCTCGCAGCACTCCTGAGCATGACTATCGGCATGGCTGTCGGCCTGGTTTCCGGATATGCAGGCGGTAAGACTGACATTACCCTGATGGCGCTGGTAGATCTCATACTCTCTTTTCCGGCTTTTTTGCTTGCCATAGGGATATCTCTTGTCCTCGGTGAGGGGATCTATACGGTGATGATCGCACTGTCCGCAGTGGGCTGGACATCCTTTGCACGGCTGATCAGGGGGCATGTGTTATCACTAAAGGAGTCTGCCTTTATCGAGGCAGCCCGCGCCTTGGGCTGCAGCCCTGCTCGAGTTGTCCTTGTGCATCTGCTGCCCCAGTGCATTCCTCTGGCCTTTGTGATGGCAGGGTTGAAGGCAGGAGGATATATTCTGACTGAGGCAGGGCTCAGCTTCCTCGGTCTTGGCGCTCAGCCGCCCACTGCCACCTGGGGCTCGATGATCAGCGCAAGCAGGGTTTTTATCAATTCAGCTCCCTGGATGGTCTTCTTCCCCGGCATCATGATCGCAGTCACTGCCATCAGTTTTAATCTTTTAGGGGATTCATTGAAAGAGATGTACGATTTCAGAAAAGAAAAAGGATTACGATAAAATTCGCTGATGCCTTTGTCCCGAACATTTGCGGTCATAGCCCCAAGAACATTCCGGCACAGAAATACCGGACAGTCAACTGACAGCGCATTAGATACTGCCAGCATCACATTAGGACCACCTAATCGCCAAGTCTTAAAGACTATCTATTTCTTTTGTGAGAAGCTAACGTTTACTACTGCTTATCGTAGATCAGCTGCATTTTGCGGACGCCGTTAGGTGTCTTAATTGTGGTATCTATCGTCATTACCCTGCCGTCGGCGCTGAGGGATTGGACAAACGTAGACTCTCCTGTGCCGTGTTCCGTAGACATGACGCTTTTTGTGATCAGGGTTGAGCCTTCCCACCGGCAGGTGCTCCTGATCTCCTTGCCACCGGCCATGTTTACACTCTCGCCGCCATCCAGTTTGTGCGTAGCAGTCTCGGAGCGCTCGCCCACAATACGCGTTGTGGCAAGAACGGCCGGGGTCTGTTTGATCACTATGGTCACTTTCGCTGTTGATAAAGTGCTGGACTGATTTTTCCCCATATCGCTCTTGGCCATGTTCAGGGTCCATGTGCCCGAAAAATCGGGTCTGCCGAGTGCGAAAGCTGATCCGGAGAATAACAGCGAGACAAACAGGATAAAAGCCGCAACGCGTTTCATAACAGCCTCCAGATCGAAAGAATTGAGAAAATATAACCGATAGAACTATTCATGTCAACGGGTTGAATTAATTCAAGGAAAAAAGAAATGACGCTGAACCGACACCACGTTGGAGACCTGATAAATTGGCTGCTTATCCCCTCGGCGGGCAATTGAAACAGAAAGCCAGTGAAGATACCGCAGGATTAACTCACTGCACCCTTAATCCCGTTAATGGCATTAATATCGCCCATAAGGATAACCACATCACCAGGCTTTAAAACCGCATTTTCAGGAGGGTTAAATTCATACGACTTTCCTGACCGTCTGCTGAGCGCAACGACGGTCACATCTGTTTTGGACAATATACCTGTTGCCTGAAGAGTCTTGTCCTTATACGGCGACTGATCGTCAATTGCAAGTTCATCTACCCGGATAGTCTTCTCCTGCGATCTGAGCATCAGGTCAAGGAAGGATACGACTGAGGGTCTTATCAGTTCCGATGCCATCCTGAGCCCTCCGATATAATTAGGCATTACCACGCTGTCAGCCCCTGCCATCCGTATCTTCTGTTCAGACTCTTCCTCAACTGCCTTTGAAATAACCCTGATGTCTGGATTGAGTCTTTTTGTCGTAAAAACCACAAGAAGATTTTCAGCATCTGACTGGAGTGCCGAGACGATCCCCCGCGCCCTCTCAATGCCAGCTGCCTGCAGTACGGTATTATGGGTCGCATCGCCCTGCACATAGCATATCTCCTGCTCGTCAAGCTGCCTGATCGTTGCGGGATCCCTTTCTATGGCAACAACGTCCTTCCGCGTTCTGACCATCTCTTCGAGGGCATGCTTGCCGGTCTGTCCGACACCGCATACGATAAAATGACCTTTCATTGCAGCTATTTTCTTTTGCATCTTTCTCCTCCTGAGCGCATCTGTCAACTCTCCCTCAACGATAAAGGCAATGATGGTGGAAACGCCATAGACAAGAACACCTGTCCCTCCCAGTATAAGGACTATGGTAAATATCCTGCCCTGCCCGGTAAGCGGGTGTACTTCCATGAAGCCCACGGAAGCGATGGTAATAACGGTCATGTAGAGCGAATCAAGCAGGGGCCACTGTTCGATAAACATATATCCGCAGACCCCTGAAGAGAAAACGAAGAGTAGGGCGAAACTTATGTGCAGCAATCTTCTTAACAGCATAGGTAGAAGATACCAGAACTCTCAGGATAAGATAAAGTCATCAGGAGACATGGTGAATCCAGAGCAGCTCTATGCTGCCTCATATCAGAGAAAATCATCGCAGGTATCCAGGTCATCGTTATCAGATAACTCATAGGTCTCCTCCTCAGGAATTTGAGCGGTCTCTCCGCGCTCTCTCAGTTCCGAAAAAATGAACGGCCGTGTCGCTTTCGGAAGACTCTCTGTGCGGTAGAGTTCTCTGAGGTCATTGGTCTTCATATCTGGTATAAATCGAGTCACATCAAGCATGGGAGTATTGAAGTTCCTGATAAGTCCGTATTTTACCGCATAGCGCAAAGACCATTTCGGGTGTCCGGATATCATATGAATTATCGCGGGCTTTACTGAGGGCCTGTTGATGATTTCACAGAGATGCGTTTCGGTAATGACCGGGCTGTCCAGGCATGCAGTAACGGTATTGCTGTCTCCACGAGCCATAAGTGCCATGACAATGGTGCTATTGGACCTTTTGGCAAGCGCTATGCTCACTCCTGAAGGCATGGACGGGATTTTTTCCGTAAGTATCAGTTCTATTTTCTGGCGCAGGGTTACGGGAACTTTCTGGTCTCTTGTCAGATCGCCGAGATCAAAAATGCGAAGGAATTTCAGCAGCGAAAAAGCGACCCTCTGGGGTGTTCGGGGATTTCTGCAGAGGGCCAGTTTAAGTTTGTAGCTGTCCTTGAATCGCACATCGCCGGCAAGAAAACCCAACGCCTCGGCAGGCGTGCTTCTGGTTTTTACGAGAAAAAGAACCATTTCTTCATTCAGGTATCTGTTGAGCGTCACATTCAGAATAACCTGGGGATGCGTATCACGAACCAGTGTCCAGAGTTCTTCGCCCTGGGCAATAAGGGCCTGCCCCAGTCTCTGCTCCAGCGAAGTCATGGTCTCTGCACGCAGAAGGAATTGATCCGAATGGATCAGGCTATGGCCTTTCTGAGATAAATCTCTTTGGCAATCTCCGGATCCAGGGCAACCGTAGTTTCGTCTATGCTCAGGACAAAAGAGGGTGTTTTCTGGATCAGCCTGATTACACTGCCGGCAGCGATGCCAAGAGAGTTCAGCTTGCTGATCCTTGAAGGGTCAGAAGGTACGATAAAGGTAATCCTTCCTTTGGCGCCGACTTCGAATTCAGAAAGGCGCGTCACTACCGGCGTCACCTCGATCTTGAATTTTCTGCAGCACTCACCCCTCGGAATCGGCTTGCCGTGAGGGCAGGTTGGCGGATGACCAAGAAAGGTGCAGACGCTTTCCGTCAGTTCCTCGCTGAGGATATGCTCCATCTTACAGGCATCGCTTACGACCGTATCGTCAGGCATTTCAAATACATCGGTGAAAAGGCGTTCAGCAAGGCGCTGTCTTCGTATAAGACCGCGCGCCTCCTTCTGTCCCCTGTCGGTAAGGGTGATGTCAGTGCCGGCAACAGATGCGAGGCCGAGATGAAGAAGGGTTTTGATCATGGTATCAGTATCGGCATCGTCAGAACTTAATGTAAAATGGTTCATTCCTCTGTGCTTGTCCTCATCGAGCACCCAGAGCAGTTCAAGGGCTTCGTCAATACGTTCCTGGTCAGTAATAAAATCCATAGACTAATTATATGCCAAGAAAAGATTTTATGACAACGCAAAAGGAAGTTCTGCTGGCATGACCCGTCTGAATGATTTTCTATGAATAGGACAGGGGCCCAGCAGTTCTATCATTTTCAGGTGGTCCTTCGTGCCATATCCCTTGTGCCGTTTGAAATGGTATTCAGGATACATGCTGTCATAGTGAAGCATCAATGTGTCTCTGACATATTTTGCAATAATTGATGCTGCCGCTACGGAGGCGCTCTTGGCATCAGCCTTGATGATCGGAAACTGTCTGAACGCTATGTCTGGAATCGTTACCGCATCGACAAGCAGAGCGTCTGGGAACAGGGCAAGGTCCTCGACTGCCTGCTTCATTGCTGATTTCGTTGCTCTGAGGATATTTGTCCTGTCTATTTCCAGGCTGTCAACAATGCCTACACCAACAGAAGAGGCAGAGATAAGAACCTCCCAGAACAGGCGGGTTCGTTCTTTTTCAGGGACCATTTTTGAATCACGGAGACCGGCTATTCTGATATGCGGTGGGAGGATAACGGCAGCGGCTACAACGGGGCCCGCCAGGGGACCCCGTCCTGCTTCGTCTATGCCGGCAACGACCGGGAATCCTTCATCTCTGAAAGAATCGTCATGCCGGTAAATGTCCATGAAATACTACTTTGCGGCGAAGTCTTTCTCTTTGATCTTTGCGGCCTTGCCCTTCTTCTCCCTGATGTAATACAGCTTGGCCCTCTTAACTTTTCCCTGCTTGATGATCTCAACTCTGTCCACGGTGGGAGAGCAGACAGGGAAGATCCTCTCTACGCCGACACCAAAAGAGATCTTTCTGACCGTGAAAGATTCGCGCGTACCGCAACCCTTTCTGCCGATGACAAGGCCCTGGAAGGGCTGTATCCTTTCCTTGTCACCCTCGACTACTTTCACATAGACCTTAACGGTATCGCCGACATTAAAGACTCCAAGATCTCTCTTGAACCCTTCCTCGATTGCATTGATGATGTTCATGATGCTTCCTCCTTTATCTGTTCCAAAAGTAATTTCTCTTCAACCGAGAGACTGTATGATTCCAGCAGATCCGGCCTCTTTTGCATCGTGGCCTTCAACGACTGTTTTATTCTCCATTTCCGTATCTCTTCATGGTTGCCCGAAAGCAATACCCTGGGCACACTCATATCCCTGAACTGTTCAGGCCGCGTGTAGTGCGGATAGTCAAGTAATCCATGACTGAACGACTCAGCATCAGCCGACTGGCTATCGCCAAGTACATTTGGCAAGAGCCGCGAAACGGCATCTATTATAACCAAAGCAGGCAGTTCTCCGCCAGTCAAAACGTAATCACCAACAGAAATTTCATCATCGACAAGATGATCTCTCACCCTTTCGTCAATAGCTTCGTATCTGCCGCAGAGAAAAAGCAGCTCTTTTGAGTCGTCTGCGAGCTCCCGGGCAACGCGCTGAGTAAAAACCCGGCCGCCAGGGGAAAGCATGATGACCCGGAGATTATCCCTTTTCGGCCACTGCTCCTCCATAATCCTGAAGAACGTTTCCGGTTTCATTACCATACCAGGGCCGCCGCCATATGAATAATCATCAACCGTATGGTGCTTGTCTGTGCTGTAATCCCGAAGATTATGCACCGCCACACTGATAAGCTGCCTGTCAATGGCACGCTTCAGGATACTGCAACCCAGATAGGCGTTAACCATTTCGGGGAAAATCGTTATGATGCTGAAACGCTTATGCATGGAAGACCGTCACAGAGACGCGCGTATCGGCGATAGGCAGATCAATCCAGAAGTCCTTCAATGGGCGTTATCGTCATTATGCCCGTCTCCAGATTTATGTCTGCAATGAGTGGCTTTACGGCAGGCAGCAGATATTCCTTCTCATTTCCCTGAACAACATACAGTTCATTGCCGGGAGATTCCAGGATATCCGTAACCCTCCCTATCGTTTCACCCCCGGCCGTAACAACAGTAAGGCCAATTATCTGATGATAATAGTATTCGTTGCTCCCTAATTCAGGCAGCAGCGATGCGTCCACCTCAATCATGGCATTCCTGAGCTTCGATGCCTCTTGCCGGTCGGATATCCCATCAAATGAGATGAGGAGGAACTCCCGGTCAGTCCTTACGGAATGGATTGTTACTTTCTGTACGGTTCCTGCAGACGTGACAACCTGAGCTTCAGTCAGAGGGGGAAGTGATTGGGCTGCTTTAGAAAGGGGGAAGGCCTTAACTTCTCCTTTGATCCCCCGTTCCTTTATGATGCGTGCTACGGCAATATGCTTTAAGACAGAATCTCCTTACCCGATGATTTCATGAACGCAATTCCAGCAGAGCTTAGACACGTTTCAAGCAACTCCTTCATCATCGTCTGCCGAAAACCGGACGATGATGAAATTATGCGCCGGCTTTCTCAATAAGCTTTTTTGCAATATCCGTCGGCTGAGCTCCCTTTTCTATCCAGTGCTTTGCCCTTGCAACATCGATCTTAATCTCTGACGGCTCCTTCAGAGGATCATACGTGCCCAAAATTTCGATAAACGGTCCGTTTCTGCGTGTGCGGGAATCAGTTACGAGCATCCGGTAAAACGGCTTCTTATGCGACCCTAATCTTGTAAGTCTGATCTTGACCAAAAAAACACCTCCAGTTGTAATCTGAAATTTTAATATAAATTAGTAAAAAAAGTAAAGGTGATCAGAGGCAAAAGAACCGCGGCAACTTGATGTTTTTCTTGCCCTTGAACATCTTGAGCATCTTTTTCAGTTCAACATACTGCTTGACCACCCGGTTGACATCTGCCACTGTTGTTCCGCTGCCCATGGCAATGCGCTTTCTTCTGCTTCCGTTGAGAATGTTATGATTCAGGCGTTCTTTTTTTGCCATGGAACTGATAATCGCCTCGATCTTTGCAAATTCCCGTTCGTCAACCTGCATGTTCTTCACCTTGTTCATTCCCGGGATCATGCCCAGAATGCTTTCCAGCGGGCCCATACCCCGTATCTTTTTGAGCTGTTCCCTCAGGTCGTCAAACGTAAAGGAGTCCTCAAGAATCCGTTTCTGAAGCGTCTCTGCCTCTTTTTGATCAAAGGACTTCTGGGCATGCTCGATCAGGCTGAGGACATCACCCATCCCAAGGATCCGGGAGGCGATACGGTCAGGATGAAAGGGCTCAAGCATATCGATCTTTTCGCCGACGCCGATAAACTTGATGGGTTTCTGCGTAATTTCTCTCACCGAAAGGGCTGCGCCCCCACGGGCATCGCCATCCATTTTTGTAAGGACAATACCGTCTATTCCTATTTGGTCATTGAACTGCTTCGCTATGTTTACGGCATCCTGACCGGTCATGGCATCAGCCACAAAGAGTGTCTCTCTGGGCTCAACGCTCTTTTTGACATTCTTGAGCTCTGTCATAAGCGATTCATCAACATGAAGTCGCCCGGCAGTGTCAATAATAAGGATATCATGGGCTTCTGTCCGCGCCTTCTTTAATGCCTCAAGGGAAACGGCGACAGGGTCTTTGGTATCGCGCGAAGCAAATACCGGAACGCCTATCTGCGCACCGAGGGCCAGGAGCTGATCAATGGCAGCCGGCCGCTGAAGGTCGCAGGCAGCCAGAAGAGGACGTCTGCCCTCCTTCTTGAAATGCTTCGCAAGCTTTGCTGCGGATGTAGTCTTGCCAGAGCCCTGCAGACCGACCATCATAATAATTGTCGGCGGATTCGGTGAAAGCATGATTTTGACATTGGCACTCCCAAGAAGAGTGCACAATTCGTCATGAACGATCTTGACGACCTGTTGTCCGGGAGTCAGGCTCTCAAGAACTTCCTTGCCAAGAGCTTTTTCTTTGACTCTCTGAACAAAGTCTTTCACAACTTTGAAATTCACATCAGCTTCGAGCAGAGCGAGCCTTACTTCCTTCAGAGCGGCATCGATGTCCTCTTCTTTAATGAGGCCTCTGCCTTTGAGTTTCTTGAAAATCGACTCGAGCTTATCGCTAATGTTTTCGAACATTACAGTAGTGCCTCTATTTGAGCTGACAGTCTCTTGTCGAAATCTTCAGAATAGCCCTTATTGATATCGACAATTTTGCCGTCTTTGCCGATCAGAAAACTGGTCGGAATGCTAACGACGTTGTATTGTTTAGGCATCGATTCATCAGCAAGCAGAACGGGATAGGAAATACTATGGGAAGCAGCGAACCGGCGAACCTGTTCCAGAGCATCGGAATCGGTATCTATAGATACCCCAAGTATGATAAAACCCTTCTGCTCAAATTTTTTATGAAGTGCTATCAGTCCAGGTATTGATGCCTTGCAGGGCGGACACCATGTAGCCCAGAATTCAAGGAGCACCACTTTTCCCTTATAATCAGAAAGCGTAATGCTCTTGCCGGAGAGGTCCTTACGCGTAAAATCAGGTGCCGCGCCGTTGATTTCTGCTGATAACACGACCACAGACGTGCTGTCCGTCCTGTTGCAGGCCGTCATAGCCAGACCTAACACAAAAATGAGAAGAAGGAGAAAGGCTTTATTCATGGGGATTCAGAGCGTTAGCGCAGGCAACGCAGGCTTAGGAGAGCAGGCTGTCAATCTTTGCCTTGAGCTGTGGCTTGGGAACAGCGCCGACAATTCGATCTGCTTCCTGGCCATTCTTGAAGAAGATAATACTGGGGATGCCCATGATTTTGTATCTGCTTGCTACTTCAGGATTTTCGTCGGTATTAAGCTTCATCACCTTAATTTTATCTGCATATTCCTTTGCAAGTTCCTCAACGGTAGGAGCGATCATACGGCAGGGGCCACACCAGACAGCCCAAAAATCTACCATAACGACACCGTTGTGGCCCAAAACCTCTTTATCCCATGCTGCCGATGTTGCTTCCAATACATTTTCAGACATGACTGACCTCCTTGAAATATTTTTTAATTATATGGTCAGCACGATTTATTTGTCAACGAAGCACCAAAAGAACTGTAGTCTGCCGAAGAAAAACAACTGTGCATTGACAGTAATTAGCGGTATCTGGTATGTTTCAAGCAGTGAAAGAACTCCTCATTATTATTGCTTTTTTTCTCTGTCCCTGCGAGATTTTCGCCTTTGATATTTCTGGGCTGCAGCCTGTTGCATCCGACGGTGTTTTTTCGACATTCAGCGCAGAAAGTCTTCAGAAAAACAAGTCATCGATCGAACTGTCATTTGAACGCTCAAAGGAGCCGGATTTCTATAGAGTTCAGCTTAAGGGAGCCTATGGGATTAGTGATCATCTTGAAGTCATGGTCACCATTCCTTATGTTTATGACTATCTTGGGTCAGTTGACGGGCTTGAGGATGTAGCCCTCGGCTTCAAGCACCGCTTTTATGACGAGGGCAAATACGGTCCTTCTCTGGCTTATATTGTTACCGCATCGCTTCCTGCTGGGAATGATCGGCTTTCGAGCGGAGGCCGCACAGGCATAGGACTTATTCTGAGTAAGCGGCTCGGGCCCTTCCGCGGGAATTTCAATATCTTTTATGAAAAACCTGGCAAAGGCAGCCTTCAAAGTGAGATATTGTTTGCTTCCGGCGTTGAATTTTCGGCAACGCATAAGTCGGATATTCTCGCCGAATTCCTTGCGAGAAAGGTACATTTTTCAAAAGAATATGATCAATTGGAAGCACGCTTCGGCTATCGGCTTAAGACCTCTGATTTCATTTATACCACAATCGGAGTGGGCGCAGACTTTAAGGCCAGATCACCGGAATTCAGACTTATGGTATCGTTCAGTTTTACGAATGCCAAAGGGGAGAAGAAGATCAGGAAAATTTATGAGGAAGAGTAGGGAGGACTGAGGCCGGATTATGTTTGATATAGGATTCCAGGAGCTGGTAATCATCTTTGTTGTTGCACTTCTTGTCTTTGGACCGGAAAAGCTGCCGGAACTTGCCAGGACTATCGGCAAATGGATGACAGAGATTAAAAGAGGTGTTTATATCGCAAAAGGTCAGATTGAAAGTGAACTCAATGTTGACTATAAGCTGCCTGATGAGGACCTTATCAAAAACCTTCCGAAGGATACCGTTCACGAAAATAACGTTCTTCCAGAAGCTGACGCAACCAAAAAAGAGGATAAGGCGTAAATGGAAGAGCATAAAATGCCTCTTACCGAACATCTTACCGAACTCAGAAAGCGGATATTCGTCTCGCTTGGTTCAGTCCTTCTTATTTTTCTTGTTTCTTTCAATTTTTCGGGCGAAATCTTCGGTGCCCTTACACTTCCCCTGAAGGCAGAGATGAAACTGTCGATGACAGCACCCTATATTCAGTTAATAGAAAAACCGTCGACACCGCTGGTTTTTCTTGCCCCTGCAGAGGCCTTCTGGATGCATTTCAAGGTCGCCTTTATGGCCGCGCTTGTTCTGTCTCTGCCGGTTATTTTTCTTCAATTCTGGAAATTTATTTCACCCGGTCTCTTGCCGAAAGAAAAAAAGTATTTCCTGCCTTTTCTTTTTTTTGCTACTCTGTTATTTTCGGTCGGCGCAGTTTTCTGCTTTCTGGTAGTCCTTCCCTTTGCCATGACCTTTCTGCTTGGGTATAAGACCGCGCAGTTGACTCCGATGCTCTCGGTGGGCAGCTATATTGATTTCTGCCTGAAGTTCATTCTTGCCTTTGGTGCAATTTTTGAACTGCCGCTCGTGATTATTTTTCTCACCAGATTTGGCATTGTCACGCCTTCAGCGCTTGCACGCAACAGAAAGTATGCGGTTCTTGCGGCCTTTATTGTTGCGGCAGTGCTTACGCCTACGCCTGACGCATTTAATCAGACCCTCATGGCCGTCCCCATCGTTCTTCTTTACGAGGTCGGTATCCTGCTGTCAAGGATCATGATTAGAAAGGAATTGCGTGGCTAATATCAGGGGAAAAAGCAATAAGGCGCTTACGATGGACGTGGCCGAAGGATATGTTGCGGTAAATCCGATTTTCTTGAAGCCTTTCGATCCCGAAACCCTGAAAGAGTTCTATCACGAGATCGATAAAACCCAGAAATTTCTCCGCTCGGAAAAATTTCCGGCAAATGATATTGAGGCGATACGGATGAGAAACCTTAAACTCCAGCGGTTGTACCTCGCAACGGTCGTCATCAGAACGTTTGCGCGGGAACGCAGGTTAACGCTTGTTTAGCCGTCATTGACATCCCCCTATGCCTGTGATAAGTATTTAACATGGAAATACACGACGATCTGAAGGCAGCGAAAGATATCATTCAGGCGCTGCTCAAATCAAAAAAGATGATACGCATGTATCCATCGAACAACCCTATTTACGTTAAAACCATTGAGGATACCTATGCCCGTTTCAAGGATTACTTTGACTATCGCGACGACCTGCTGCTAAAGATACGCCAGAATGACATCACGTGGGAAAATGAACAGCTTTATTACAATGCAGAGAAAGATGACAATCTCGCTCTCTTCCTGTTTAAGGATGGCCTGAGAGAACTCACCTTCAAGAAGGGCCTGACCGCCGATGAAATGGAAGAGTTTCTGAAAATCACCGCTATGGACTTTGAGCGGGAGGTTCTGGACGACGATATTGTCACGCTCTTGTGGGAAAAGGATTTTCAGAATATACAGCATGTTGCTGACGACGTGATCCTTGCCGATGAGGACAATTACGAGATGAATGCGGTGGAGCAGATTACCGAGGCAAGCAATGATTCGGATAATGTATTAAAGGCGTATCAGGATGCCTTCAAGGAGGATGATGTCCTTAAAGATGTGGATGTCATACCTCTTAGCGACAAGGATCTGCAGCACCTTATGCAGGAACTTGAGAGAGACGCGCAGGATAAATCCACTAAATTGGTTGATATACTCTTTGAGCTCATGTATCTCGCCGAATCGCGCAGTGATTTTGACGAACTCTCCGTCTACTTCATGAATGCGATCGAATATTCGATGACGCGGGGCGATATACCCATGGTCACAAACATCCTGTCGCGGCTGCAGGATGTCCTGAATGACAAAAACGTTGACGAGGAGATCAAAAAATATTTCAGAAAGATCATATCGTTTGCAGGAAGTGATCCCATCATTAAGCTCCTCGGTGAAATTCTTGACGCAGGGCAGGAGTTGGAAGATAAGATCATCGAGGACCTTGTAGCGCGTCTGGACAAAAATGCGGTAACGCCCTTAATGAACATTTTGGGAGAGCTCAAGAGCATCCATGCCCGAAAAGTCGTGATAGACGCACTCATCCATATCGGCCCGAAGGATATTATGACCCTTTCCAAGGGGTTGAATGATTCCCGCTGGTATGTGGTAAGAAATATTATTTTCATACTCAGAAAGATTTCCGACAAGAGGGCTGTAGAATTCCTGCTTAAAACGGTGCGGCATGCAGACATCAGGGTTCGAAAAGAAGTAATCAGGGCATTGGGCGAACTTGGCGGCGGAGGTGTGTTTCAGACTCTGAGGGAGTGCCTTGAAGACCCGGAGATTCAGGTGCGGTCGGCTGCTCTCAGGGCACTGGGAACGGTAGCCTCAGAAGCGGCTAAAAGAATTATCATGGACCGCATTAGTGATAAGACGTTCAGGGACAAGGACTTCGAAGAGAAGAAGGAATACTTTGAAGTCATTTCACACTGGAAAGATAAGGAAGTATCAGCGTTTCTTTCAGAAATCCTCAGGAAGAAATCGTTCTTCTTCGGAAGCGCCAAGATCGATGAGACCAGGGCCTGTGCCGCCTATGGACTCGGCCTTCTGGGAAATAGGGACGCGGTCGATCTGCTGCAGAAGTTCAAGGGAGAAAACAATAAGCTGGTCAGGGAGTTCTGCTATACTGCCATCAAGAGGCTCGACCATGGACAATAAGCAGGAGCGTGAGCTGCATAAACATGCCAAGGAGCTCATCAATCAGCTCTCTGTGGTGCTGCGCACATCCCAGATACATGATGCAAATAATATTGCCCTCGTCTCTTCGATGAGCCGTCTTGTGGCGATGCTCAATACGTTCATTGAGCAGGAAAAGATCATTACGCTCGAACTGCGAGGGGAGTTCTTCTACATCAACGAATATCGCATACGCTATTCGCTTGAATATCTGCTCAATTTCGATTTTCTGATACGGGAATTCAAGAAGCGCGAACTCGGGAGCGTTTCATTTAAAAATCAGATCAAATCGGAGGATATGAAGGCACTTATACGTGCCTGCATTGCAGCTTCATTCTCGCAGGAACCCTTTGAAGCTCTTGAAGAAAAAATGGCAGACGTACGAACGATCAGCGTCGGACGCTTGCAAAAAGTTGTCGAAGAGGATTCCTATGATGTAAGAAAAATGGTAAAAAAGACTTACTTCAATGCCGTGTCATTTACGCAGGGCGTCATGAACAAGATGAAGAGCGGCGAAAAGGTGAATATCAAGAAGGCAAAAAGGGTTGTCGAATCAATGGTAGACCAAATCCTCGAGGAAGAGCAGATGCTGCTCGGCATGACAGCCATCAAGGATTATGACGAATACACGTATCATCATTCTGTAAATGTCAGCATTCTGTCGGTAGCCCTTGGACAGCGTTTGGGACTCAATCGCCGAATGCTGACGGAACTCGGCATGGTCGCATTGTTCCATGACCTGGGCAAGATGGAGATCCCCAATGAGGTCCTCAATAAACCGACCAATTTTACGGATGATGAGTGGAAAATCATCAGAAAGCATCCTGTCTGGGGCCTCAAGGCGGTATTGAAACTCAAAAAATTTGATGACCTTACCATAAAATCGGCCATCGTTGCATTTGAGCATCATATGAACTTCGACCTTTCGGGATATCCGAAGGTGCGCAAACCTCTTGAGCTTGAACTGTACAGCCGTATCGTCAGCCTCTCCGATCAGTATGATGCGATGACGTCGGCACGAGTCTATTCGCGGACACCCATGTCCCCTGACAAGGCGCTCAGTATTATGATGGAGCGTGCAGGAACGCAGCTCGACCCGCTTTTATTTAAATTCTTTACCAATATGGTCGGCATCTATCCCATCGGGACCCTTGTCATGCTTGACACAAAGGAGCTTGGTCTGGTCTGCGAGAGTAATCAGGTCTTTCCGGCGCGTCCCCGCGTTATGGTTATTGTCGACAGCAAGGGCAACAGGATAAAGGGTTCAACGGTCGATCTGACCGAAAAAAATGAACAGGAAGTCTTTCTGCGTTCAATCAGCAAAACCATGGATCCCAACAAATACAAAATAAACCTCGCTGAATATCTGCTGTAATAAAGACGCATTCTGCAGCGTTGTGCCATGAAAATATTGACTTTTTCTATGCTTATCGTATTTAATATCTGATCGGAGGTGAGTTAACTATGTACGCGATTATTGATGCAGCAGGTTTTCAGATTAAGGTAGCACCGGGCGATACCGTTAAGGTCCAAAAACTAACGACTTCGGGTGACATGAATGTCACCTTTGACAAGGTTTTACTCGTTTCAAAAGACGAAACGACCGTAATCGGCAGTCCTTATGTGAAGAACGCATCGGTCAGGGCTGAGATTTTGAAGGACGATAAGGCCAGGAAAGTAATTATCTTCAAGAAAAAGCCCCGCAAGGGCCACAAGAAGCTGAGGGGGCACCGTCAACCGTACTCTCTCGTAAAAATTCAGGATATTGTAGTCGGAGGATAGCATGGCACACAAAAAAGGAGTCGGAAGTTCAAGGAACGGGCGTGATAGTCAGTCACAACGCCTCGGGATAAAAAGGTTTGGCGGCCAGATCGTCAGGGCGGGAAATATCCTCGTCAGACAGAGAGGGACCAAGTTTCATCCGGGGAATAATGTTGGGAAAGGTTCTGACGATACACTTTTTTCACTGATCGATGGAGTGGTCCAGTTCGAGAGAAAAGACAGCGTTAGACTAAAGATAAGCGTTTATCCTGCAGTTCAGCAATAAACCTGTTTTTCAGGAGGAGCACAAAAAGGCAGATTTTGCATCTGCCTTTTTTATTTTTTGATGAAGTTCGTCGATTATGCAGAAATCTTCGTACAAGCCGGAAGAGGAGGGCGTGGATGCGTCAGCTTTCGGAGAGAGAAATACGTTCCCCGCGGAGGTCCTGACGGAGGTGACGGTGGCAGGGGCGGCCATGTCATCTTTCGTGCAGACAAGAATCTGAACACACTGTTGGATTTCAGATACCGACGTGAGTATCGGGCAGTAAAGGGCCAGCACGGCATGGGGCAGAAGATGCACGGGAGGGATGGAGATGATCTTGTCATTCCCTTACCGCTGGGGACCGTTATCAGGGATAAGGAAACCGGTGCCGTAGTCGCTGATCTTGTGGTGGATGCACAGGAGTTTGTTTCTGCGCGCGGAGGAAGAGGCGGGCAGGGCAATCAACATTTTGCAACCGCTACACGGCAGGTGCCGCGCTTTGCGCAACCGGGGGAGGAAGGCGAAGAGAAGCAGCTCATTCTGGAACTGAAGCTGCTTGCAGACGTCGGGCTTGTAGGACTCCCCAACGCAGGCAAATCAACGCTCATATCTGTCATCTCGTCGGCTCGCCCCAAAATAGCTGACTATCCTTTTACCACCCTTGTTCCCAATCTCGGCGTCGTAAAGTTCGGTGACTATAGAAGCTTTGTTGTTGCTGATATACCAGGGCTCATTGAAGGCGCACACAAGGGAACAGGCCTTGGATTTCAGTTTTTGCGCCATATTGAACGGACAAGAATATGTCTTCATCTCGTTGATGTCTCCGACATGTCTGAAGGAAATCCGGCTGAGCAATACCGCATGATCCGGCAGGAACTGCAGCGTTACAGTGATGAACTCTATACAAAGAAGCACGCCGTTGTTGCCACGAAACTTGATGCAGCCTCAGATTCCTCAAGACTTGACTTGCTCAGGGAATATTGCAAAACTAATCATATCGATTTTCTGGCCATCTCCTCGGTTACGAGAGAAGGAACGAGGAAACTGCTCAGATATCTTGGGAATCTCCTCATCAAAGAGGGGGAAAACGGTTGAATCGGATCGTCGTTAAAATAGGAAGCAATATTATCGCGTCTGCTCATGAGGGACTCGATACAACCATGATCGACCGAATCTCGGGCGATATATCGATCATTGCATCTGAAGGCAGCGAAGTGGTCATTGTTTCATCCGGTGCTGTTGCAGCCGGCATGAAAAAACTCGGCATGAAGACAAAACCGACCGATATCAGGTTTAAGCAGGCTGCCGCCGCTGTCGGACAGAGCAGTCTGATGTGGGCGTATGAAAAGGCCTTTGCAGGCAACGGCAAGAAGGTCGCCCAGGTGCTCCTGACACGTGAGGATTTTGCGGACAGGAAAAAATACATTAATTCCAAGAATACGCTCATGACACTGTTGTCCTACGGCATCATACCGGTTATCAACGAAAATGACACGGTCACGACCGACGAGATAAAATTTGGTGATAACGACAACCTTGCATCACTTGTTTCCATCATGATAGAGGCAGATCATCTGTACATCCTTTCTGATGTCGACGGTCTTTATGAGGCAGATCCGCGAAACAATCCTGCTGCAGAAATCATCACCTACGTTGAAGAGATAACGCCCGCCATTGTGCAGTTGGCGGGAGACGCAGGAAGCGGTGTCGGAACCGGTGGGATGTATTCAAAAGTGCTTGCGGCCAAGAAGGCGACATCCCACGGGATCGCCGTGAATATTATCAATGGAAAGAAACCGGGATTGCTTATACCTGCGGTCAGAGGACAGCATTACGGCACCTGCTTCAGGGCGCGAGAAGAAAGACTGTCTCAGCGAAAAGGATGGATTGCCTACAGCAGCCGCTCGAAGGGGAGCGTTATCCTGGATGAAGGAGCAGTCAGTGCTGTCAGGGACGGCAGCAAGAGTCTCCTTCCTTCCGGCATTGTTTCTGTTGAAGGGACTTTTGAAGTCGGCGATTCAGTCTATTGCGTATCTGCCAGGGGCAAAAGGATAGCCAAAGGTCTGATCAATTATTCATCAGTTGATCTGAAGAAGATCATGGGAAGAAAGACGAGTGAAATAGAAGAGCTTCTGGGCTTCAAATATTCTGATGAGGCAATACACCGGGATAACCTGGTGCTGGTCTGACGCTTCCCGTTAATTTTTTCAGTTCCTTTCTCGCTTTTTCGAACATATCCAGCCCTTTCGGCTCTTTGTAATCCTGGTAAGTATAGGGCATCGGATTGAATCTATTACCCTGAAAGTAAAGTGCAACCTCCCCGTAGATCCCCTTCCCAAGATAGAGCCTGTGAGAATAATCCTTGGCCGATGCAAGAACTACCTTTGAAGAAGTAATATACCCAGGATCGACATTGATCCTTCTTTTCCCGTTATGAGAGAACGCATCTTCCAGGCGGTTTGTCTCCAGTTTGATTTCCGGCAGCGTCGACGCGTCAAAAAGACTGCTAAAAAAAATGAAGCGCCGCAAAACGGGAGTCCCGAGTTCTTTATCGTAATAATGCGAGTGGCTCCAGAGGGCTTCGGGGCTTTCCAAAAGGGTGTCGCCAAAACGCTCCTTAAATATCGGAAGCGATGCCTCTAAGACCTCTTTGGATACAAAGAGCAGCGCCAAAAAGAGAAGTGCCTTCTCGGGAGGATGCGGCGTTCCCATTATTCAGAAAGCAGTGAATTGATAAAAGCCTTTGCCTCGGATGAATTCCAGTCAGCGGGCCCGATTACCCGTTTTCTCAGTGCTCCCTTCTTGTCGATCAGATATGTTTCCGGCACGCCTGTTACCCCATACTGTTTAGCCGAGATGCCATTAGTATCAGTGAAGAGCGGGAACGTGTAGCCGTTTGCCTGCATATAGGCGGCTGCAGTCCTTACGTCGTCCTTATAAAGAATCGTTACCATGAGGAACGTGTCGTTCTTCTGTAATTCCCGGTGAAGTGCTTCTATTGAAGGCATCTCCTCTTTGCAGGGCATACACCATGATGCCCAGAAATTGACAAATACAACTTTGCCTTTTAGCTGGGCCATGTCCAGTGCCCGGTCTGTCCTGGCATCCCTGACATCGAGCTTCGGGGCGCGTACCCCCTCGGCCACTTCAGTTTTTTTCTCAGAGCAGGAAGTAGCGAAAACTATTATACCGGCAAGAAATACCCGGCCAAGGATACCGAAAAAGTGTTTCATCTGATTGGACATTCCTTTCTAATTGACACCGGACAGGACTGACGCCTCGTCAGCAATAACAAATACCGGCGTTCCTGCCTCCAGCAACACTCTAATCTTATGGCCACCCTTGAAATTGCCCTTCAGTATCTCTTCCGAAAGGGTGTCCTCAATCTCCCTCTGGATTGCTCTTCTCATCGGTCGAGCCCCATACGCAGGTTTAAAATGCTTATCCAGCAACCATTCTTTGACTTCGTGAGACAACTCAACAACGAGTTCCTGGTCAATAAGCTCCTTGTTCATTTCGTCTACGAGCAGATCGATAACGGAAAGGAGATGACTCTTGTCCAGCGGATGGAATACCACAATCTCATCGACGCGGTTCAGAAACTCCGGATTAAAGGTCTTTTTCAGCTCACTCAGGACATTTTCCTTGATGTTTTCGTAGATCTCTCCCGATTCATGCCGCTGGAATCCCAGCGGTGTAGCCTTCTCGATAATTCGCGCGCCGAGGTTGGACGTCATGATAATCAGCGTATTTCTGAAATCGACTTTTCTGCCAAAATTGTCCGTCAGGACACCTTCGTCGAGGACCTGCAACAGCATATTAAAGACATCCGGATGAGCTTTTTCGATTTCATCGAACAGGATGACCGCATACGGTTTTTTTCTGACCCGCTCGGTGAGCATTCCTCCCTCTTCATATCCGACATAGCCGGGGGGTGCACCGGTCAATTTCGAAACATTGAACCGCTCCATATACTCGGACATGTCGATTTTTATAAGTGCACTTTCATCATTGAACATGAACTCGGCAAGCGCTTTTGCAAGTTCAGTCTTTCCGACGCCTGTCGGGCCGAGAAAAAAGAATGAACCGATTGGACGTTTGGCACTTTTCAGGCCGGCCCTGGAACGGCGGATAGCCCGTGACACGGCCCTGATTGCTTCTTCCTGCGCAATGATGCGATGATGAAGTTCATCTTCCATCCTGATAAGCTTGTCTGATTCGCGCTCTTCTATCTTGACAATCGGGATGCCCGTCATCTTCGCAACCGTATAGGCAACGTCATCTTCATTCATGACCGGTATTTCTCTGCTCAGGCGCTCCTTCCATGAATTCTGCATCTGCTCAAACAGTTTCTTAAGCTTGTCTTCCTCCATACGAACAGCAGAAGCTTTTTCCAGATCATGAAGTTTGATATACAGGTTCTTTTCCTTTGAGAGTCTGTTCAGTTTGAACTCCATATCCTTAAGCTCAAAAGGAGGGGTCTGTCGCTTCAATTTGATGCGAGCTCCAGTTTCATCAATCACGTCAATGGCCTTGTCAGGAAGAAATCTGTCCGGGATATAACGGTCAGACAGTTTGGCTGATGAACTCAGCGCCTCAGGAGCAATTTTGACCTTATGGTGTGATTCATACCGGGATTTTAATCCTGCAAGAATATCTACGGTTGTAGATACATCAGGCGGCTGGACATAGATAGGCTGGAATCTCCGCTCCAGTGCCCTGTCTTTCTGGATATATTTTCTGTATTCGTCAGGCGTTGTCGCCCCGATACACTGGATCTCTCCGCGCGACAGAGCAGGCTTCAGCATGCTGGAGGCATCAATTGAGCCCTCTGCCGCACCGGCTCCGATCAGCGTATGAAGTTCGTCGATAAAGAGGATGATATTATCAGCCTGAACGATCTCCTTCATGACAATCTTAAGTCGTTCTTCAAACTGGCCGCGATATTTTGTACCGGCGATCAGCGCACCCAGATCAAGGGAAATGATCCTTTTGCCGATAAGGGTCTCCGGAATGTCACCGGACACAATACGCTGGCAGAGCCCCTCAACAATTGCGGTTTTCCCGACCCCGGGTTCTCCGATGACCACAGGGTTATTCTTCATTCTTCTGCCGAGCACCTGAAGCAGACGCTCTATCTCATCTTCCCTGCCAATCACCGGGTCCAGACGGTTCTCTTTTGCGAGCATGGTGAGGTCCCTGCCGAATTCATCAAGGGCAGGGGTGCTGCTTTTCTTCTCCCTCGCCTGAACATAAGACTTCATCGAGAGATTGATGGTAAGCTGACGGGCGCCAAGAAGATTTGCTCCCAAATTGCGAAGGATCTTGCCTGCTATCCCTTCGTCCTCACGAATGAGGCCGAGCAGCAGATGTTCACTGCCAATGTAGTTATGGCCGAGCAGTCTCGCTTCTTCGACTGCCAGTTCAAGTACTTTTTTCGCTCTTGGGGTAAAGGGGATATCACCAAAGCTGAGAAGATTCATCCCTGCAGGGAGATTTCTTTCAACTTCCATACGAAGTTCCTCTATGGTCAGGCCCATTTTCTTCAATATCGCAACGGGCAGTCCATCTTCCTCTCTCAGTATTGCCAGGAGAAGGTGCTCGGTTCCAAGATAATCATTCTGCCTTTTTTCTGCTTCTTCTTTGGCAAAGATGATGACCTTTCTTCCACGTTCTGTAAATTTCTCAAACATTCTTAACTCCTTTTGAGAGCCTTTTTCTCTTAGATAAATTTTACTGTGTTCATCCGTGGATTGTCAATAAATGCTTTATTTCGCAAGGGGTTATGAGAAGAGCATTATAGAGCAGAACCAAGTGTACAGCATAGGCGCAGGTCGGCTCCGAGATTTACCGATATCCGCAGACGCATGAGAAATTACGCAGAGTCAGCTGTTCGCAGAAGAAGAAAAACCGCTGCTGCTAAGTATTTTCTTCGGTGTTCATGACATACTTCGCTGCAATGGATCCCAGGGAAACCGCTGCCGGCAATCCCTGCTCCAGGGCTCGGAGAGCGTCAAGATCACTTTTCCATGCAATATCGCCAGGGGCAAGAAGGCAGATACTCCCTGGTTCATGCTTCAGCAGGAGTCTGTTATTGGAGAAATAATAAAATGCCTCGTTTGTTTCAGCAGGATACGCCCGCATAAAAGGAGGGATATCGGTAGGCCTAAACCAGAGCTTGATTTCCCGTTCGGCGTCCAGCGCTACGGCAGAAGCATGGATCAGATTATCCATCCGTTCGCCGACCACGTTGCCCGCTTCATCTTTAAGCGGAACGAGCGTTCCCAGGGACCTGATGCATCCCGGCTTTTTTTCCCGCGCTATATGAGGGTTTGTGGGACCGCAAATATCGCGAATCTTCTGCACGGCATCCTGCCCCTGATATACCAATGCGATTACACGTCTCTTCCAGGGCTCTTCAGGATAATGAAGCTGTCCCATGATATACTCAAGAAGAGAGGGGAAAAATACCTTCCCTCGATGCTCAGCATAATGCTCCTCAGCAAGCAAATTATTGACATAGACTATCTTGGTCCCGGCAAAACGAAGGCCGGTATGAAATTCTGAAAGTTGAGAGAGCACGTAACCTGTCAATGAATTCTTCAGCGCATCCGGCTTTATGAGTACCAGGGTCTGTTCAACTTCTTCATTTTTCACTAGAGTATCCTCCCTAAAGATATTAAATATCGCCCAATAACCATCAGGCCGGCTTCAGTGTTTCGATCATGGACTTGACCGCTGAAGCCGATTTATGAAACATGGCCAACTCTTCTTCCGTAAGATGAAGGTCTACTATTTTTTCAATACCGCTCTTTCCCAGTATTGCAGGAACACCCAGAAAAATTCCGGAAATACCGTATTGGCCATCGAGGTGCGCAGAGCAGGGCAGCAATCTCTTTTCATCAAAAAGGATTGATTTTGCCATCTGGACCGCTGAAGCGGCAGGAGCGTAATAGGCACTGCCGGTCTTGAGGAGCCCAACGATTTCCGCTCCGCCATTACGGGTGCGTTCGATGAGTTGCGCAATCCTGTCATTGCCGATCAGTTCTGGTATTGGAATCCCCTTCACGGTCGTAAAACGGGGAAGGGGGACCATCTGGTCTCCGTGACCACCAAGAACAAGCGCCTCCACGTCTTCAGCAGAAACACCGAACTCCTTTGCTACAAATGTCCGGAACCGTGAAGAATCGAGCACTCCTCCCATGCCAATCACCCGCTGACCAGGGAATCCCGACACTTTCATGGCGGCATATGCCATAACATCCATCGGATTAGTAACAACGATAATTATGCTGCCGGGAGAATATGCTACGGTGCCCTCTGTTACAGATGTAATAACCTCGGCATTGGCATGAAGCAGATCATCTCTGCTCATCCCCGGCTTACGGGGGAATCCGGCTGTAATTATAATGATGTCAGATTCTGCCGTCTCTTCAAATATATTCGTACCGGTTACGGTTGATGGTGAATTCCAGAGCGGGCAGGCCTCCGTCATATCAAGTGCCTTGCCCTTGGCAATGCCCTCGTGAATATCAAAGAGGACAACATCAGCCAGCCCATCCCGTGCGATAAGCTCTGCAGTTGTTGCTCCGACGTTTCCTGCACCAATAATGGTTATCCTGGTTTTCATCGAACAGCTAGTATAGAGCATCAAAAATAAGAATGGCAAGGAGAAACTGGAAGACATTATTTCTTGACTTCATATGAATCTTTAATATATAAAATTTCGTTACCGATAAAAAATAGCGCTAAAGGGGAACCCGCTTCAACATGAAAGAAATCCGTATTGCGATAGCAGGCGTAGGTAACTGCGCGAGTTCGCTTGTCCAGGGCATAGAGTTTTACAAAAAAAATAAAAAAAGCGTATCGGCCTCGGGCCTGATGCATTATAATCTCGGCGGGTACCTGCCCGGAGATATTACGGTTGTCGCAGCCTTTGATATCGACAGACGCAAGGTCGGCAGGCCGCTTCATGAAGCAATCTTCGCTAAGCCGAATTGCACGAAAGCTTTTCAGAAAATGGGTTCGAAATCGCCTGCAGCCGTGAGCATGGGCAATATTCTCGACGGTGTTGCGTGCCACATGGAGCAGTATCCTGATGACCATCGTTTCATGCCTGCGAACAAAAAGCCGTCTGATATTGTCAAAGTCCTGAAGTCTACAGGAGCTGAAATCCTGCTGAACTATCTTCCTGTCGGCTCTGAAAAAGCAACCGCATTTTATGCCGAGGCATGTCTGAAGGCTGGCGTCAGTTTTATAAATTGTATCCCGGTATTTATCGCTTCGCAGAAATCATGGGCAGACCGTTTTACAGAAAGAGGTATTCCCGTTATCGGTGATGATATAAAAAGTCAGGTCGGCGCAACCATTATCCATCGCAGTCTTACGAAGCTTTTCGAAGACCGCGGCGTAACGATCGATCATACCTATCAGTTGAACGTCGGCGGCAACACCGACTTTCTCAATATGCTGAATGCCGAGCGCCTTGCCATGAAAAAGATTTCTAAGACCGAGGCGGTCCAGTCCCAGATGCAGTCGCCGCTTTCTCATGAACATATCCACATTGGGCCATCGGATTATATCCCCTGGCTTAATGACAACAAGGTCTGCTTTTTGAGAATTGAGGGAAGGGGGTTTGGAAATATCCCGCTTCATCTTGAAATGAGACTTTCCGTTGAAGACTCCCCAAACAGTTCCGGCGTTGTTATTGATGCAATCCGGTGCTGCCGTATCGCAAGAGACAGAAAGGCGGCCGGTCCGCTTATTTCACCATCTGCGTATTTCATGAAGCATCCTCCCAGGCAGTTCTCTGACGACATTGCACGGGAAATGGTCGAAGAGTTTATCAGGTCAGATCGCAGCAGCTGACCTTCGGCGATGCTGAGCAACATATTAGGTCATGCCCTGGACAAACCCCTTAAAGCTTTTGCCTTAAGAATTCCCCTCAGTCCCAATTCAATAACAATCATGGGCTTCTGCCTTACCGTGGCATCCAGCTTTTTGCTTGCCCATAGCCTGACATGGGGCGCGTTATGTCTGTTGCCTGCCGGATTGTGTGATATGTTCGACGGTATCGTTGCCAGAAGCAAGGGGGAAAGTTCTGTGTTTGGGGCATTCCTTGATTCAGTGCTCGACCGGTATTCAGACTCTGCCATTCTTCTTGCTATCGCGTGGAACCTTGGAAGCGCTGGGCAGATGACAGGGGTCTGCCTTGCAATCACCGCTCTTGTTGGCTCCCTTATCATCAGCTATGCCAGGGCTCGGGCAGAGGCACTCGGTGTGTCTTGCAGCCACGGGCTGATGGAAAGAACGGAACGGTTAATTTTACTTTTCGCAGGTGCTGTCAGCGGCTATATGGTTCCGGTGTTGTGGTTACTCGCCGCACTGACCCATTTTACCGTTTTACAGCGAATTCTCTACACAAGGAAACAGCTCAGAGGGACGAATTAGAATTCATTTCCCTTTAGCAGGGAGTTTACTGGAGCGGGCGATGGGATTCGAACCCACGACCTCCAGCTTGGGAAGCTGACACTCTACCACTGAGTTACGCCCGCGCTTGTCTTTTATAAATCAGGATATAGTCAAATGTCAAGAAAGCTATTCTACTTTACGCAAATGATTCAGAAGGTCATCCTAATTCGCTTCGAAAAATGAATGCATATCAAACAAGTAATGCTTTATTATCGATTCAATACGCAATCTTGTTGAAGTATAACATTAAGAATATCGCTCTTGTTAAAATGCACATTAAATCTAAATCTTTAACTTGGGCCAATTAAATCATCAGGGCGTGAACCAACCTGTAATTTATTCCGATCGCCAGCGCATCAAGATATGTTATTTAACATAATATATCTTATCAGACATTACATATAAACAGTTTCTGTTCATATGTTGTTAATATCGATGTGAAAAAAGATGCTGCAGGGTTATTGATACGGCTCGCGGCTATGTTGTCTATGTATTAGGCAGATAATTATGCCTTTGAATTCAACACGTTACGACTAACTAATCATAACTCCAGTCAATATATCGCTGTCGCCAGCCACAGACCTAACAAATACCACGCTTCCCCTGCTGAGTCTGATGTTCTTCATCACTACCTTAAGGTAATTACTGGTTGTGCAGGTCGTGTAACCTCGCTCATCTGCCTCTTCTGCAATAGCATCAAGGATTTTATCTGTCTGCGTAGACATGAAGGTCTGTTTTTTGGCTCTGCCAAGCTCTTTCACCGCATCAGCGCGATCAGCGATTATATTACCTGATATTTGTGGCTTTAATTTTGACGCAGATGTGCCGTTCCTCGGAGAATATGGGAAGGTATGAACATAGGAAAATGGAAGCTCTTTTATCAATTCATAGGTCATCATGAATTCCTTATGCTCTTCAGCAGGAAAGCCGACGATAATGTCTGTGCCCAGCGCAATCTCTGAAGATATGTCCGACAGGCGCAGGAGTTTCTTTCGATACGTTTCGACCGAATAATTCCTGTTCATGCGCTTGAGGGTCAGGTCGCTGCCACTCTGAAGCGGCAGATGAAGATGTCGACAGACTCTCGCATCACCCAATAGCTCAATCAGCTCATCATCAATTTCGTTGATTTCGATTGAGCTGAGCCTGATTCTGAAAATTGAGGTTGACGTGAGAATATTCCTGATTAGCGCGGCAAGACTGGTCTTCCGGGAGAGGTCCTGCCCATAACTTCCGAGATGGATTCCGGTCAGGACAATTTCCTGATATCCCTGCGAAACGATATCTGATGCCCTCCTCACCGCCTCCTCTATCGACAAGCTTCTGGAATTCCCCCGGGCAAGTGGCACAGCGCAATAGGTACAGCGGAAGTTGCATCCGTCCTGCACCTTGAGGTAGGGTCGAGCCCGATCATGCAGACTATAGACCGGGGCAACCTCATAGCCAAGCACCTGAGATATGATCTTGTCCTTGTCATCGATCGGCACGACGTCGCTAACACCCGGAAGGGCAGAAACCGAATTACGCTGCAACTGTGAGAAACATCCCGTCACTATGACCCGGGCGCCATTTCCTGCAGCTCTGCGAATAAGGTAACGGGAACTGACGTCGCTTTTATTTGTTACCGTGCAGGTATTAACGATGCAGATATCAGGGTGATCCTCCAGGCGAACAATTGAAACACCATGCTTTTTCAGAGTCCCTTCGATTACAGAACTCTCAGATTGATTCACTCTGCACCCCAAGGTCAAAACAGCGACCTTCTTGTTCATGTTCTCCATGCCGTGGCTATGAAAGTATTTTCCCGTGCAGGGAGTGGTGTCTGGCTTTTTCTATGAATACGGTATAGACGGTTCCTTCTGACGCCCCGTTGTTTTCAACCGTAACAATTTTATTGGACCTGGTCCTTCCCATAAGCATTGACAAATCGGTCGCTGAAAGCCCCTCAACCAGTATTTCCTGAACAGATCCCTCAAGGGCCCTGTTTCTTTTGAGTGCAATATCCTCCTGGACAGTAAGCAGCCTGTTAAGCCTCTCAGCCTTGACACTATCGGAAACCTGGCCAGGCAGGTCATATGCCCTGGTGCCCTTTCTCCTGGAAAACTTAAATGCGAACATGCCGTCATATTCTATTTCTGTTACAGCCCTCACGGTCTGCTCGAAGTCATTTTCGCTCTCACCGGGGAACCCGATAATGATATCCGTAGATATGGTGACAGAAGAAACCTTTCTGCGTATCAACTCGATCTTTTCACGATATTGCGCATAAGAATATTTTCTGTTCATAGCCTGAAGGATGCCATCCGATCCGGACTGCAGAGGAAGATGAATATTATTACAAAGACTTGGCAGTTCGACCAGGGCATCCACCAGCTCAGAAGAAAGATCTCTCGGATGCGATGTCACAAAACGCACCCGCTCAATACCAGTTTTGTCTATCTCACGAAGCAGCCCGACAAAGTCCAGATCACTGTGGTATGAGTTAACGTTCTGGCCAAGCAGCGTAACCTCCTTGTATCCCCTCTCCTTCAATACCCTGATTTCAGCGAGAATACCTGAACTCGGGCGAGATACCTCTCTTCCCCGCGTGTAAGGGACGATGCAGTAACTGCAATAATTATTGCAGCCATACATAATGGAAACCCACGCCCTCGTAGCGCTGTCCCGGTTCATCTCATATTCCTGATTCGCAATATCCGGATTATCGTCAATGTAGAGATTCTGCTCTGCATTATGGAGATTTCTGACAACATGCAGGTTCTGGGGGCCAATCACAAAATCAACATAAGGAGCCCTTTTCATGACCTTTTGCCGTGAATCCTGGGCAACACAGCCGGCAACTGCAATTTTCAGCAGCGGATTGCTTTTCTTAAGATGCTTTATCCTGCCGAGCTGGCTGTAAAATTTGTGCTCTGCCTTTTCACGGATTGCACAGGTATTGAAAATAATTAAGTCTGCTTTTTCCGGCACTGCAGTAGTACTGTATCCTTCCAGTGCAAGGGTGCCAAGCATCTTCTCCGTGTCATGCACGTTCATCTGACATCCATACGTATAAATATAGACGAATTTTTCCATCTTAAATTCTACCATGACCTTGACATTTACATCAAATTTCCTTGATTTTCAAGTGTTTAGTCAGTCGCCCATCTTGAAATATTACCCCTGTTCATTTAATATGTATCTATGTTTGGAATATTGAAAAAAATCATAGGCACCAAAAATGAGCGTGAAATCAGCAGGATTTCTGCGATCGTGGACAAAATAAATGCCCTTGAACAAGGCATTTCACCGCTTTCAGATATCCAGCTGCAGGCCAAGACCGTAGAGTTCAGAAACCGTATCAGCAAAGGAGCAACCCTTGACGAACTTCTGCCTGAAGCATTTGCTGTCTGCAGAGAGGCTTCGAGGCGTGTGCTCAAAATGCGGCATTTTGATGTTCAGCTCCTCGGCGGAATCGTTCTTCATGAGGGCGCAATTGCCGAGATGAAAACCGGTGAAGGAAAGACTCTCGTGGCCACCCTTCCCGTGTATCTTAACGGCCTCGAAGGAAAAGGCGTCCATGTCGTTACGGTAAACGACTATCTTGCGCGCAGAGATGCGCAATGGATGAACCCCCTTTACAACTTTTTGGGGCTGAGCACCGGCATCATAGTCCACGGACTTACTGATGAGCAGCGCCAGGAATCATACGCTGCAGATATCACCTACGGGACGAATAATGAGTTCGGCTTTGACTATCTCAGAGACAATATGAAGTATGACAGCGCCCAGTTCGTTCAGCGGCCCCTCAATTATGCGATTGTTGACGAGGTGGACAGTATCCTCATTGATGAGGCAAGAACACCGCTGATCATATCAGGGCCTTCAGAAGATTCGACAGACAAGTATTACAGGATAGACAAGATCATTCCGAAGCTCCAGAAGGATCTGGATTATACGATTGATGAAAAAGCCCGGACCGTTATCCTGACTGAGGAAGGCAATATTAAGGCAGAGAAGCTCCTCGGGGCAGGAAATCTCTATGACCCGGAGAATATCGACCTGGTCCATCACATCCTGCAGGCGCTTAAGGGGCACAACCTCTTTAAACGCGATGTTGATTATGTGGTCACGGACGGAGAGGTGATCATTGTTGATGAGTTCACCGGAAGGCTTATGCCGGGCAGACGGTGGTCAGACGGCCTCCATCAGGCAGTCGAAGCCAAAGAAGGGGTAAAGATTGAGAACGAAAATCAGACCCTTGCCACGATCACGTTCCAGAATTTCTTCCGTATGTACAATAAACTTTCCGGCATGACAGGAACCGCATTGACCGAGGCAGAGGAGTTCGCCAAAATTTATAACCTTGATGTGACCGTCATCCCTACCAACAGGCCCATGGTCAGAAAAGATCACGCTGATATGATTTACAAGACCGAAAAAGGCAAATTTGATGCGGTGATCAATGAGATTGAGGAATGCAACAAAAAAGGACAGCCGGTGCTTGTCGGCACAATATCAATCGAAAGGTCAGAACTGTTAGGCAGCCTGCTTAAGAAACGCGGAATCAGGCATTCTGTCCTGAATGCCAAATACCATGACAAGGAAGCGGAAATTATCGTACAGGCAGGCAGAAGCCATGCAGTGACCATTGCCACCAATATGGCAGGCAGAGGAACGGACATCGTCCTTGGCGGCAACCCGGTTGCTGTAGCCCGCGACTTGCTAAGGGATAAACCTGACCATACCGAAGAGGAATGGAACGCTGCGTTTGCCGAGGCCGAGCTGAGATGTGAAGAGGACAAGAAGAAAGTCCTTGAAGCCGGAGGTCTCTTCATCCTCGGCACTGAGCGGCATGAGGCAAGAAGGATAGACAATCAGCTCAGGGGCCGTTCAGGCAGGCAGGGAGATCCGGGCGCGTCCCGCTTTTATCTCTCGCTTGAAGATGATCTTATGAGGATTTTCTATTCTGACCGGGTCTCCGGTCTTATGGGTAAACTCGGCATGGACGACAGCATGCCGATTGAGAACAAGATGGTATCCAAAGCCATTGAGAATGCCCAGAAGCGTGTGGAGGCTCAGAATTTTGACATCAGGAAGCATCTGCTTGAATACGACGATGTCATGAACAAACAGAGGACCGAAATCTACGCATTCAGACGTGAACTCCTTCAGGAGGCCGATGTGAAAGAGCGGGTCCTGGACATGGCTGATGAGAACATCGACGAGATTCTCGCAATTCACTGCCCTGAGGACAAACACAAAGAAGATTGGGACCTCAAGGGTTTAAAGGATTCCGTATACGGGCTTCTCGATTTTACGGTGCAGGAGATTCCTGATACTATTGACGCGCTCAGAGACAGTCTGTCCGCAGAAGCAAGGAACTTCTACGACGCCAAAGAATCTGAAATCGGCGCTGACATGATGCGGTACATGGAAAAGTGGATACTGCTTCAGGTCGTTGATTCCCAGTGGAAGGACCACCTCCTGGCCATGGACCATCTCAAAGAAGGCATAGGGCTGAGAGGATATGCGCAACGGGACCCTCTCGTAGAATACAAGAAAGAGGCCTTTTCCATGTTCGGAGAACTGTCAGGCAGAATTGCGACGGATGTTGTTATGCGGCTCTTTAAAGTCAGGGTCCAGCGAAATCAGGAAGAGCGCATAAAGGCACGCAATGAAAAAGCTTCGTTGAACTACAACCGCGGTGAAAGCAGCAGTTCCCAGACCGTTACCAAAGGGAAAAAAGTCGGACGCAATGATTCCTGCCCCTGCGGCAGCGGCAAGAAATACAAGAAATGCTGCGGCGTAAATGAATAGATGAATAAGGTTTTCTATATTGGCTCCGTCGGCATCAAGAGGGTTCTTGAAGAACTCCTTCTTGACCAGGGGTCAATTCTTTTTCGTTTTCGTTCGATCGGCACCATACGCTATCGTGCAGAAGACAGTCCTGATCTGCTGATTATCGAGGCAGCGCAGCGCAGGGAGCCGTCTTTCAAAGAGTTTCTTTTGAGGTTCAGGGAGACACCCAAGATCGTCCTTTCGGAGACCCCTACTTTTTCCGGCATCTCTGTCTGGCTGAAGTCTGATCTTGTCTGTCCTCTTTACTCTCCCACGGCAAAGGAGCTTGAATTCGCACTGAAGAAGATTCTGCACGAAAAAGAGCTGCTGACGGAAAACCGAAATCTCAAACAAAGACTTTCGACCACAAAGAAAGAGCTGGATTTTTTTGAAGAGGTGAGCAAGACGCTTACTTCAGCAGTTGAACTCAATGAAGTGCTCGGCATGATCATGAAAAAGGCCAAACCACTTATCAAGGCAGAGGCGTGGTCAATCCTCCTCCTTGATGACGAAACCGGCGAACTCGTCTTTGAGAAGACGGCAGGGAAGAAGGAAGGCAGAAAAAAGATCAAAAAGGAACGACTCAAGAGGGGAGAAGGCATTGCCGGTTGGGTCGCTCAGGAAAAGGTACCGGTTGTGGTGCCCGATGTGTCAAAAGACCCCCGTTTCAGCCGGAGAATCGACAAGGAAACCGATTTCAAAACGAAATCCATCATGTGCGTGCCCATCATGAATAAGGGTGTCATTCTCGGCGTGCTGGAAGTAGTAAACAAGACGACCAGCGACCCGTTTACCAAAGAAGATCTTGATCTTGTGCTGCGCATTGTTGACCATGCTGCTATTGCGATTGAACGGTCTGCCCTCTATCAGAAAATGACAGAGATGTCCATAACGGATGATCTTACAAAACTCTTTAATACGCGCTATCTCAACCGCTCCCTCGACCTTGAAATATCACGGGCGACCCGCCACCATACGTCTCTTTCCCTTATTTTTATGGACGTTGACCACTTCAAGCTGATCAATGACAGCTATGGCCATCTGGTCGGCAGCAAGCTCCTTGTGGAGATGGGCCAGCTGCTTCTGAAAAGCCTGAGGACCGTGGATATCGTTGCCCGCTACGGAGGGGATGAATTCGTTATGGTCCTTCCCCAGACAGCGCCCAAAAATGCGAGTCAGATAGCAGAAAGGATACGAAGGTCTATTGAACATAATGTTTTTCTCAAAAGAGACGGTTACTCATTCAAGATGACGGCAAGCTTTGGCGTGGCCTCTTACCCTGAAAGTGCAAAATCAAAGGAAGAGCTATTAAAGCTCGCCGATGACGCGATGTACAGGGTCAAAAATCAGACAAGAAATGGCGTTTATGCTATAGTATAGCAATGGCACTGTTTAACTATGCAACCAAGGAAATCACCCTCAAAATTGTCTATTATGGTCCTGGATTAAGCGGCAAAACAACAAATCTTCAGCACCTTCATGCAGTCCTTAACCCAGAGACAAAGGGTAAGCTGCTGTCCCTTTCAACAGAGTCAGACCGCACCCTCTTTTTCGATTTTCTTCCGATAGAACTTGGCAAAATCCGGGATTTTTCTATTCGTTTCCAGCTCTATACGGTCCCGGGACAGGTCAGATACAATGCTACCCGTAAAGTTGTTCTGAAAGGAGCAGATGCGGTCGTTTTTGTTGCCGACTCCCAGAAGGAGATGAAGGACCAAAATATCGAAAGTTTCGATAATATGATGGAAAATCTCGTATCGAACAATATTGATCCTGATACAATTCCAATTATTCTGCAATACAACAAGAGAGATCTCAAGAATTTACTTTCGATAGAGGAACTCAATCAGGATCTGAATAAGAACAATGCACATGAAGTCCTTGAGGCCACTGCCATAAACGGCGGAGGAGTAGAAGAAGCTTTCAAGAGGATTACGAAACTCGTACTTAAGGATATTTCAAGAAAACATAAAATTGAGATACAGCCTGTTGAATCAAAAAAAGAGGCACCCGTATCGCCAAAACCGGAGCCTGAAGCCGTGCCTGAACAAAAGAAACAGGAAGTTCGGCCGGAGCCGCAAAAAATCGAATTAAAGGCAGATTCCTCATCAATCGAGCCGGTATTCGAGGTCGATACCTTTGAAATTGAATTAGAAGATGAACTGGAGATTTTTCCTGATCACGAAACCGCGGCAATCGAGGTATTACCGGAGGCTGAACCACTCGAACCTGCATATGAACCTGAACTCATGAGCGGCTCGGCGCATGCCTCTATCGGCGAACCCAAAGAAGATATCGCAGCTCTGAAGCCTGTTGTTGAAGAGCCTGCTGCTGCCGCAGCAGCCGATTCATGGCCCGAGCGCCTCCAGGAAAAACCTGAAGAAGAAGAAGAAGAAGTGCTGATATCCGGAGATGAGAGCCCCAAAATTGACCTGCAGCCCTTCCCTGTCGAAAAGATAGAAAATCTTGCTGATGAGTTGGCAAGGGTCACTGGGACGCTCAGCAGGATTTCGGATGCCATAGCCATGCTGCAGAAGACCGTATCGGGCCTTAATGAAGAAGTTGGAGTAATGAAAAAGGATATTGCACTTTTCAGGGAAAAGCCGGCCGATGAACCCGGGATAAAAGAGATGGCAGAACTTAAGGAACTGAGGCGCGCACAGAAAGAGATTTTAGATTTAATCAGATATGTTTCAGACACTGTTGGCTCAATGAAAGAAAAGAAGAGCTGGTTCAGGCTGTAAGTTTCGCAACAGAGACTGCATGATCGGGACAAATCTATATATCAGGAAAAAACAGGTGTATCTCTTCCTTCTGCTGTATGGCATACTGGCAGCCGCAGGAGGTTTGCTTATTGCCCGGTCTTTTTCCCATAATGAATCGACTTCCAGCGCGTCCGGCTTTCTGGTGATCTTCGGCACAGGCATGTGCATCATGACTCTGGTCAAGAGCAGACAGCCTCAGGTATCTGTGCATAAGGATTTTCTTGAGGTGCGTCAGTCCCGCGTAAAGCAGCTTATTCGATACCGTAATATTATTGGTATTGCCCGGCCTGATAAGAGACGGCTCGTTGTCACGCTTCATGAGGACCGCTCACGAAAAGATGTAACGATCTGGACTAAGGAGCTCGAACAGCGCGAAATTGATTCTTTGGCTGAATTCCTGTCTCAGGAAAAAGGCAAATCACGTTAGCAGTTTTATTGTATGTACACCGATTTTATCGGTCTTATCATAGGTGGAGACTGTCAGAAAGGATAACTCAGAAAGGTCGCAGTAGGTTATTTCAACAAAAACCAACGATTTCAAAGGAGGTTACTGTGGGCTTATTCGGGAAACTTTTTGGTAAGGAAAAAGAGCTGCCTCAGCTCGATCCATCGAGTCAGGCAGCGTCAAGACTGAGCGAGTTTAAATCATCGTTAGAACCCTTTGTGGGCAAAATCCATGACCATATGGAATTTGTGCCATCCGCCAAAACAGTCTATGTGTACATCGGAAAACCACCCAGCATGTTCGGTCTGGCCTGGTTTGAAAACGGCCAGGAGATCAATTTCAAAACCTTTACCGCGAGCAAAGGCCTTAAGCAGAAGCAGGTCCAGAGCATCTACGGAAAACTGGGTGAGGCTTATGAGGCAAGCATGGCAGCAGCACGGTTTGAAACGGCTATAGCCGGGAAAAAAGTTGTGGTGATCCCTGCCGAGGATCTGGCCAACAAGATAGATGAAATTGTACATACGGTAGCTTGATCGCTGAGATGAACGTTGCGCCCTGTCCCGACAAATATCAGGACAGGGCGCTTTTCTTTATCTGTTCCCCATTCGGCAATGCATCTTGTTCAGTGCTAGCCCTCGCCCTAAGAATGCCTATCTCAGCATATAGAGGATCAAAAGATTCGCTGTATAACAGACCAAAATTGCCAGAGAATCCCATGATACAAACAATCTCTTCTTCTCTGCACGATAGGTCAGTCCGATAATTGCAATTGCTGTCATTGCCATAGCAGACAATGCCGATATGATATGGTCAGCGCTTGCATAGGAGAGCAGAGGACCATGGAAAAAGAAGATGTCGTCAACTGCAAGGATACATATATTGAAAATATTACTGCCGAAGAGATTGCCGATTGCCAGGTCAATAGCCCCCATCCTGACAGCAGCGATGGAGACAACGACCTCAGGCAGCGATGTAGAAACAGCAATAAAAATATTGCCGACAAAGGTCTGGCCCAATCCGGTGGACACTGCTATGGCTTCGCCGATTGTCGGGAGAAACATGGCTGCAATGATAACGATAAGGGCATTTATCGTATAGTGAAGCACGGCTGTCTTTATGCTGATATCTTTGTACCGCAATTCCTCTGCCATTTCTTTCAGGAATTCGGCGATCTTGCGTTTTTCGTAGCTAAAGACAAGTCTCATGCCGATAAAATATATCACTATGAAAAGGAAGCTGTATGGACCGAGCCAGCCGATGGGCGATAACTGCTCCCTTAAAAACATACTAATACATACAATACTCAAAAGAAGAAGTCCGAAAGCCGCTGAGAGCACGTGACCCTGATGGGCCTTGGTGGAAATTGGTGCGGGGCGATACAAAGTATCAAGAATCGCAAAAATAAGCATATTAAAAACACAGCTTCCGAGCACATCACCTACTGCAATGTCAGGAACTCCGGCAAACGTCACAGACCCTACTCCTGTTACCAGTTCAGGGAGCGACGTAATGGAGGCCATGAGAACAATACCAATCCATGCCCTGCCAAGGCCTGTCTTTTCGGCGATTATGTCGCCGTATTTCGACAGGCGCGTGCCTGAATAGACAATTGCAGCCGTACAGATAAGAAATCCCAGCCAGAGCATGAATCTCCCCTAGTTAATGGTATGCTGATCTCAACTGACAAATTGTCCTACTTGATCCTCTTTGATATGGCCTTGAATTCCTCGGTCCCGGCCTTCACCAGCAACTGAAACAGAACCGTTTCAGTGCAGGTTATCACTGCTCCTGCATCGCGCATAAGTTCAAGCGCAGTCCGGTAGTTTGCATCGGTCCTCGAACAGATGGCGTCCGCAACAACATGGACATTATAATCAGCCTGCAGAAGGTCTATGCAGGTCTGCAGGACACAGACATGGGTTTCCATACCGACAAGAATAATCTGCTTTCTGCCAGTTTCCTCCACCGCCTCGGTAAAGAACCCTTCTCCGCAGCAGCTGAAGGTAATCTTCTCAATCGGCGCGTATGACTGCACAGAATCCTTGATCTCCGAAACAGTCGGGCCAAGTCCTTTGGGGTACTGTTCTGTTATCAGGAGGGGAATATCCATGCGCTTTGCCGCATCCAGAAGATGCAGGGTATTGATGATCACCCTATCCTTTTCGGACATGGCAACTGCGAGGCGCTCCTGGATGTCTACAATGACCAGCAAAGCATTATCCCGTTTCAGTATGAACTTGTCCATGATCATTCTCCTTTTTGGATCAGGCCGGCTTCAAGGCACTGTGCTCTCAATTTTCTATATTTTTTTATGCTGTCGTCAGCATACGTAATTATCCAGAAGGAGACGTTTTTTTCAGGGTAAACCGCTTCTTTCCCAAAGAGGACCTCTCCGACCCTCAGCCCAAACTCATCATGGTGTCCGGTATACTCATCCCAGCAGAGATAGTAGGCCTTGAACTTGGGAGCCAGGGCAGTTTTCCTCTCTTCAATATCCGAAAGAGATCCGAAGTAGTGCGCATGCATATTTTCCGCAAGGTCCTTCATATATTTTGAAAAAACTTTATCCATCATCCAGAAGTTTATGATAAGCATCTCATGAAAAAAGGCATTTCTCTCAAGGACGCTGAACGGCGATTCAGGTCTCCGTAATCCGTCATACACAAACGCAGCAGCATCCTTAAAGGCAAGTTCATAGCATATGGACAGGAGCTCTTTTTCTCTCTCTTCAGACTGCAACCCGGACAGACGCGCGATATCAGCCTTCTTTATGATTGGTCCTTTGCCTATCATTGTTTTCAACCGCTCAATAACCATAGATCTCCTTTGATACGTTTCATGTCAAAAAAAGGAGCAGGCTTTCACCTGCTCCCGTATGATACCTTAAATCATACCAATTAATTAATGCTATTAGAGTCTTTCCTTCACCAGATTTTCGACCACAGAAGGATCGGCAAGCGTTGAAGTATCTCCAAGCTCATCGACCTGATTATGCGCTATTTTGCGAAGGATCCTTCTCATGATCTTGCCTGAGCGCGTCTTGGGAAGCCCAGGAGCAAACTGGAGCTTGTCAGGTGTCGCAATCGGGCCGATCATGGTCCTGACATGACCCACGAGGATCTTTTTTAGGGCATCAGTGGGCTCAATTCCCTGTTTGAGCGTCACATACACATAAATGCCTTCACCCTTGATATCATGCGGATATCCGACAACCGCAGCCTCGGCAACCGCCTCGCCTCGGCAACCGCCTCATGGCTGACAAGCGCTGATTCAACTTCCGCTGTTCCGAGACGGTGACCGGAGATGTTGATGACGTCATCAATACGTCCCATCAGCCAGTAGTCGCCGTCTTCGTCAACCCTGGCGCCATCGCCCGTAAAGTATTTGCCTGCATACTGCGAGAAGTAGACTTCCTTTATCCTCTTGTTCTCTGGGTCTCCATACGTTCCACGCAGCATCCCGGGCCAGGGCTTTTCAATAACAAGCTTGCCGCCCTCGTTGGCTCCTGCCGGGGTACCGTCATCTTTAAGGACTCTCGGAACAACACCAAAAAACGGCCTGCATGCAGAACCCGGTTTAAGGGTCATGGCGCCCGGAAGTGGGGTTATGAGAATGCCGCCGGTCTCTGTCTGCCACCACGTATCTACAATAGGAAGCTTTTCCTTGCCGACATTACGGTGATACCACATCCATGCCTCGGGATTGATCGGCTCGCCAACAGAACCAAGGACTCTCAGGGATGAAAGGTCGTGGTTTGAAACCCACTGCTCACCCTCTCTCATCAGCGCCCTGATGGCAGTAGGCGCGGTATAAAAAATATTTACCCTGTGCTTCTCCACGATACTCCAGAACCTCCCGGGATTGGGGTATGTAGGAACACCCTCGAACATCAGGCTTGTAGCGCCGTTGGAAAGCGGCCCATATACGATGTAGCTATGGCCGGTTACCCAGCCTATATCAGCGGTGCAGAAGTGGATATCCTCTTCATGGTAGTCAAAGATATACCGGAAAGAGAGATTCGTATAGAGGCAGTAGCCGCCTGTGGTATGGAGCACGCCTTTCGGCTTTCCGGTTGAGCCCGATGTATAAAGGATGAAGAGCGGGTCTTCAGCGTCCATCTGCTCCGGCTCACAGTAGTTTCTGATATCTGCCGAGGCCATTTCATCGTGCCACCAGATATCTCTGCCGGGCTTCATGGCCACTTCGCCATCGCCGCGCTTTACCACGATAACCTTTTCAACTCCCGGACATTCTTCGACAGCCTCGTCATTATTCGTCTTGAGCGGCACGAATTTGCCGCCGCGCACTCCCTTGTCCGAGGTGATCACAAGTTTTGACTGGCAGTCCTGGATTCGATCACGAAGAGCGGTTGCACTGAAGCCGCCAAATACGATGCTATGGATAGCCCCGATCCTTGCGCAGGCCAACATCGCAATAGCCAGTTCAGGGATCATCGGAAGGTAAATAGTGACCCGGTCACCCTTCCTGATTCCCTGCTTCTTCAGAACATTGGCAAACCTGTTGACTTCCATGAAAAGCTGCTGGTACGTGTAGGTCTTGTATGAACCATCATCAGCTTCCCAAATAATAGCTGCCTTGTTCCGGGTCGAGGTGTTGATAAAACGGTCAAGGCAGTTATAAGACGCATTTAGCTTGCCACCCGCAAACCATTTGATGTAGGGCTTATTGAAATCATAATCAAGAACCTTGTCCCATTTCTTGAACCAGGTGAGGTTCTTCTCTGCCATCTCGGCCCAGAAGCCCTCAGGGTCATCTACTGACCGTTTGTAGAGCGTCTCATACTCTGCCATGCTCTTGATATGAGCCTTGGCGCTGAATTCCTTTGACGGCGAAAAGGTCCTCTTTTCATCCATCAAAACGTCCATCTGCTTGGCATCTGACATGCTGTAACTCCTCCTTTATGAATATGGTTTACTGCAGAATACAGGCCTATAACGGCAAATAAGTATAATATAAACAAGAGCTATAAGCAATATATAATTGCTTATAAGCATTCGTAATAACCATGTTTATTTGTAGTTCACGAGAATGATGTTGACACCTATCCAAATCAGCTTTCGAAAGATATAAATACCGACGATCCAGATAATAGGGACGAAACCGTCAAGCGCTCCCCAGGTGGTCTGTTTTTTTTCTTCTGAAACGCGGGAAAAGGGTAAGATCTTTTTAATGAGGTTATAAAGCGGTTCGGTGAAACGTATGAACATACTTAGTATGAAATTATTTGCATCTCGAATAACCAACTGGGCGGCTACCCTACCGATCACGAGCCATAAGAAAAACTGGAGCGTATAATCAAAATAATAATAAACCTGTTTTAGTATTTCCATATTTTTAGGTGTCAGCCCCCTGATAGCAGGGGGCTGACTTTTGAACCTTCCTTTGTCTTAATGACCTGTGGACATTCCTTCTTCATGCTCCTTTGCAGCGCCCCTCGGAATACGGACGGACTCTACAAAGTCCTGCAGCTCCTGTGACGGAGGAGCAGTCATTCTCGATACAACATAGGTAGCGATAAAGCCCATCGGAATACCGAAGAGGCCTGAGGAGATCGTCTTAATGCCCCAGATATCAAAGCCATAGAAACGGCTTGCGATCATGTAGCTGACGCATGAGAAGAAGCCGATGTACATACCGGCGAGTGCGCCCCACTTGTTCGACCTTTTGTCCCAGATGCCCATAACGAGCGCAGGGAAGAACGAAGCAGCAGCAATCGAAAACGCCCAGGCAACAAGCTCAACGATGATCGTCAGCTTAAAGGTTGCAACATATGCAGAGATAAGTGCAACGATCACGAGCAGGGTCCGCGACACTGCCAATTTCATATTGATGGATGCCTTGGGGTTGATCATCTTGTAATACAGGTCATGCTCGAGATGGTCAGCAGCAGACCGTCTGCAGACGACAGCGCTGCAGCAAGACCGCCGGCTGCTACAAGGCCGGAGATGGTATACGGAAGCCCTGCGATCTCAGGCATCGCAAGCACGATGGCATCCGGGCCGATCGTAAGTTCATAGAACTGGAGTATTCCATCACCATTAATATCCTTAAACGATACCAGCCCTACCTTGCCCCAGTTTGCCATCCACTGAGGCAACGAAGCTATCGGCAGGCCGATAACGCTATTTAAGACCTCGTTCCTTGCAAAGGCTGCAACAGACGGGGCCGTAAAATAGAGCAGGAAGATGAAGAACAAAGACCAACCCACTGATTTACGGGCGTCCTGAACTGACGGGGTCGTATAGTACCTCATCAGGATATGCGGCAGTCCTGCGGTTCCGACCATCAGGCAGAAGGTAAGAGCCAGCATGTTCTTCATATCGAGCCTTGCGAACGGCTGGAGATACGGCTTGATCGGTTTCGACAGACCAGCAGACTTCTTCTTTGCAGCTTCCCATTTCTCTTTTGCCTCTTCAGGAGTCTTTGGGAGTCCTGCAATAGACTTTTCAATCTTCTCCTTGTCAGCAGCAGTTGCTTCAGGAGGAAGCGCTGCAAGCTTTGCCTGAAGATCTGCCTTCTTTGCATCGAGTGATGCAGGAAGGCCCTTTATGTCAGCATCAATCTTTGCGGCATCAGCCTTCCAGAGATCCCTAACCTCGGTCTCCTTGGGATCTACATTGATCGCCTTTTCCTTGGCATCGATCTTCTGGAGCACCATACCGTATGTTAACTCAGGGATTGGGATTCCGGTAACCTTCTGTGACATGGTAATGGGCGGAATCAAATACGCGATGATCAGGATGATGTACTGGGCAACCTGGGTCCAGGTAACTGCCTTCATACCGCCAAGCATGGAGCAGACCAGAATACCGCCCAGACCGACGAACACGCCGGTTGCAAAATCAAGCCCAAGGAACCGGCCCATGATGATACCGACGCCTGTAACCTGTGCGATAAGATAGGTAAATGAAGCAGTAATAGCTGCAACGATACCGATCGACCGGGCAGCTTGACCGCCGAACCGAGCGCCGAGAAAGTCAGGGATCGTGTACTGACCGAACTTTCTGAGGTATGGGCCGAGGAAGACGGCAAGCAACACATACCCGCCTGTCCAACCCATGATGTATGCAAGGCCGTCATAACCGAGGCCGAAGATCGTGCCTGCCATACCGATGAAGGAGGCTGCAGACATCCAGTCTGAACCGGTCGCCATGCCGTTAAAGAGCGGCGGCACAGAACGGCCGGCAACATAATACTCAGAGACCTTGGCAGTCCTTGAGGATATGCCGATAAAGGCGTACAGAGCAATGGTTAGACCCATAAAGGTGTAACCGATCATCTTGTTCGAAAGACCCATCTGCTCTGCAATGGCAAGACCGATAACAAAGATGATGAAACCGCCGGTATAGATCGCATATGTTTGAGTAGTTAAAGATAAGAATAACGAAGACGATCAGCGAGCCCTGAGCACCCATGTAGTAACCCATAGGAAAACCAAAAATAACGATCTTGTCCAGTTCAGGGGCAAAGAAAATTGCTACGTACGTGACCACAAACCAGATAATCATGGTTATGGTCGTGAGTTTGATGTTGTAGCTCCAGTATTCCTGAAGCTTTTTTTTGTCTAATCCTGCTAATTCTTTTGCCATTGTTCCTCCTTTGTAATTTGCTTAATGTTACATTCTCCCCTAAGCATGTTTCTAAAACACGTTCCCTGAACCACCTCCTTTTATTGCTGTTAAGGTTTTCCGATTCTCAGAAGGTCTCTGAGTGTCCTGACTCCAAGCTTTATAAGCATGGTAATAAAACGTTGAAAAAGCTGCGCCGTAACATAGGCGTCCATCAACGCATTGTGAGCTCCCTGAACCGGCACATGGAATTTTTTTGCAAGAGAAAAAAGGTCCTTGCTCTCCATGCCGTTAAAATAACTATTGCTTAAGTCACCCCTGTTCTGGCTCATCCATTCATGCATAACGCAGGTATCAACCGCAGGGTTCTTTAGAGGAGCGAAACCGATCCTCTTCATCTCCTTTGCAAGGAACCTCAGATCAAGGGATATGAAATGTCCCACGATCATCGCTCCTTCACAAAAACTCAGAAAACCCTCCATGATCCCCTCAATGCCCGGTTTCTGCTCGGTCTCTGAGGGTGTGATCTCATGGATCACAATGCTTTTTGTGGTAAGCGCAGTACTGGGCCTTACCACTTCATAGAAAGGCCTGCTCAGTTCTATTTTGGTTCCGGTCATCCGTAAGGCCCCGACAGAGACAATAGAATCTCTGCGGAAATCCAGACCGGTCAGCTCCGTATCCATCACCACATAGGGCGCAACATCAAGCGGCATGGACATATCCACTCCGGATGAGGCCAATAGACCTCCACCGAATTTTCTGAACAGGTTCAACATCAGCCGCCCACCATCCCGGCCCGGTATATCTCTTCTATGCCGTCCTGTATCTTAAGGATGAGCTGGAAAGACTCCTTTAAGGACTTTTTCTCAAGATTGGAGAGGTTCAATGGATTAATGAAGTTGTCCAGCGGGACTTTCCTCTCCATCTGGTCAAGCTGATGATGTATCCTCAGCAGGTTAATAAATTCAAAGGCCTGCTCTATCTCCTCGCCAAGTTCGATCGCAATGGGATGCGATTCCATCATGGCATGAAGGCGCTCCATGCTTGAGGTTTCGTGGATGCCTGACTCAAGGGCGAACAGACGAATGAGATCGACAAGCGGTCCTATACCGCTCATTTTGAGATTCAGCTGGTCCTTATGTTCACCGTCCTTATTTACCGTAAAAGACCTGAAGAAGCCCAGAGGAGGCCTGTTCTTCAGAATAAGACTTGCAATACGCGCAAGGAACAGGTTCTGGTCCTTCAGATTATTGATAAGATATTCCCTCAATTCACCGGCAAGACTAAGATTGCCGTAAAGCCCCCTGAAGTCAAAAAAGATAACAGAGCGGAGCAGGGCTTCAGGGTTCGGGTGCTGTATCCAGTTCAGAAAATATTTTTTCCATATGCTGATCGGCTGGCACCACTGGGGATTTGACGCCATATAATTGGCCTCACAGGGAGGAAAACCGCATTTTATCAGGCCATCACGCACAAAGACCGTAAATTCGGCGAAATACCTTTTTGCGGCCTCCTCCTGCTCAGGGGTCTTTGGGTCGGCATAAATGATCGCATTGTCCTGGTCTGTCTTAAAGGTCTGCTCTTTCCTGCCTTCGCTGCCGTAGGCAATCCAGCAGTAGGAGACGGGCGGGGCGCCGAACTTCTTTTCTGCGATCTCGAGCACTTTTTTCACAAGCCGGTCGTTCAGTTCACTGATGATCTTCGTGATGTTGCTGGCCTTTGCGCCTTCCTTCAGGAGAAGACCGATAATCCTGTTGAGCTTGTTGGCAAGGGGCTCAAGACCGTCAAGCGTATGCTGGTTTTCAATGTCCTTTGCAAAAGAGAGCGGGGAGGTCCCCTGAAGCAGCATAAGGTCGTGGTTCGTGATAACGCCCCTGAGCACGCCGTCCCTGACTACAAGGACATGATGGATATTGTATTTGATCATCTTGAGCACTGCCTCAAAACAATAATCAGTAGCATCCACCCGTATGAGAGGCAGGCTCATGATATTCTTTACCCCATCAGTAATCGACCGGCCCTTTGCAACGACCTTTTCCCGCAGGTCACGGTCTGTAACAACCCCCCGGGGAAAATCGTTCTCATCGTAAATTACAAGAGAGCTCACCTTGTTCTGGCACATGACCTGGGCAGCCTCCTGTATGGTCGCGGTCTCCTTTACGGAAACGACATCCCTGATAGCAATGTCGCCGACCTGAGAAGTGAAGAGGATGCGGTCTGTGCCGCCATACATCATGCTCTTGTTATGCATTTCGCTGTATGTGCGGTCTATGTATTTGGTGAGGTGAGACTTAAGAAAGTATTCCGTAAAAACAGGCTGGCTGTTCATGATCTTCAGCGCAGTCTCTTTGTCGAGCAGGTAACAGATCGTATCGTCGACTGCCACGATATTCGCCCTGACCTTGTCCTTGCCGATGAGTGAGAGAAAACCAAAGGTATCACCCTCACCCCGGTAATCGATCACCACCTCTTCACCTTCCTCGGACGCGATAAAGACCTTGACCCCGCCCTTCTTAATAATCCTGAGATGTTCGCTGGCAGGTTCGTTCTGTTTCATGATGACCATACCCTTCGGGTAATAGTCCATTGAGACATTTTGGGCAATGATTTTCAGTGAAACCTCATCGATAAATTGAAAAGGCGGCACCTTGCCGAGGAACTCCATTATCTCTTCGTGTATCATCTATGGCAATCAGTGCAACTTGCATGCCTGTTAAGCGCATATGAGTGCAACTAAATGTTTTTAAATACTTTTTAAGGATATAGCAGATAAAGATAACGAACAAAAATAAAACAATACGCTACCAAAAGTATCATTACATTAATTAATTTTAATTATACTTTTAAATCAATTAGTTAAATGGCAATACTTAAATTACTTAATGTAACATAATTAATTACATACGGTGACCATCTCACTTTAATCGTTTAACATCAATAAGTTATATTATATTCACGGCAAAGCAATTGCCAATTAATTGAATTTGCCTGATAAGGCTGATTTTAGGATATTGTCAAACAATAAATATAGGGCAGAACTGGCATATACGCAGGAGGATACATTACAGAACAGAGAGATAAAAACTCCCGCTCTTGGGTAAATCAAACAGGGTGAGCAAAATGCGATATGGCTTTGAGCTGCAGCAAATACATAGCGGCGAGGCAGTAGTCAGGAAGAGAGTTGTCGAAATAAAGAGGGGGTACGGAAAACCGGACCCCCTCTTTATTTCGATCGTTTGTCTAGTAATTCAGTATTACTTTGCTACGGTAGCCAACCACGTATTCGCGCCCATATCATTTACGGTAGGTGAAAGCTTGTAGGTAACAACCTCTTTTTTCACACTGCCGTCAGCAGCAGTGACGGAATACTCGACCTTGATCGGCCACTCGCCTGTTGACAGCTTTGCGCCCTTCTCTAAAATCACGATGGGCAACTTCAGTGTTGCACCTTTCAGATCAGCTTCAACCGTTGCCTGAATAACCTTGATAGCATCTTCCTCTTTGGGCCCTTCCTGTTTCGCACAGCCAAACAGGGTAAAAGCAAAAACCGTTACAACCAAGAGCATCAATACTGCATACATTCTGTTTCTCATATCCGACTCCTTCTATTGGATTAATAAAATTTCAAACTCTTAATAATAGTATAATTAATTATTATTTGTCAAAAAGGGTCAGACAGAAAGGAAAAGAACGACTTATGCTGCGGAAGGGCAAAAAAACCGCCTCTACTTTCTGGATATTTCCCAGCGCTTTCTTTTTTCCCAAAGCGATTTCCTGGTTATTCCAAGCATAGAGGCAAGCTCCTGCTCATTATGCCTGCTCTGGTACACCGTTATAAATTCTTTCGTGTAATCTTCAATGGAGAGAGCCTTGTCGAGGGAACTCAAGATAAAATGATGGACATTTTTTACGCTCTCAGGCAGGTGCTCAGCGAGAAGTGCAGGCCCATCGGTGATCAGGACCGCCCTTTCGATGATATTCTGCAGCTCGCGAACATTGCCCGGCCAGTGATATTCAACGAGAATCTTTGCAGCAGCATCGTCGATCCTGCGCACTTCCCTCCCAATTTCCTGGGCATATTTTTCTAAAAAGTGGCGGGCCAGGACAAGAATATCATCTTTCCGCTCCCTCAGCGGAGGCAGTTCCAGTCTGATAACGTTGATCCGGTAGAAAAGGTCCTCCCGAAACGACCCCTCAGCAACCGTCTTTGCCAGATCGCGGTTTGTTGCGGTAATGAGTCTGATGTCGACTCTTTTGCTCTGAACACCGCCAAGCGGCCTGATCTCCCGGTCATCGATAACCCTCAGAAGCTTTGCCTGCAGCTGCTGACTAAGGTCTCCGATCTCATCCAGAAAGATCGTGCCGCCGTCAGCCTCTTCAAAAAGCCCCCGTTTATTCGATACCGCCCCGGTAAAAGCACCCTTCATATATCCAAAGAGTTCCGACTCAAGCAGGTTGTCAGGGATGGCACTGCAGTTGATAGGGATGAACGGTTTATCCTTGCGGGAACTGCTGTAATGGATCGACCGGGCGAACAGTTCTTTGCCGGTTCCGGTATCGCCTAACAGAAGGACATTGCTTTTCGCATCGGCAAGTTTTTTAATCTCTTCGATCAGGGATAAGACAGTCTTGCTCTGACCGATTATATGTTCGAAATCATACCGCTGCCCGATCTGTTTTTTAAGGATGACGTTTTCCGTTCTGAGCGCCCGCTCCCGCAGGGCATTTTTCGATATGCGTTTAATCTCTTCATGGATAATAGGCTTAATAATATAGTCATATGCCCCACCCCGTAAGGCTTCAACCGCAGTTTCAAGGGAAGCAAAGGCGGTCATGACGATGATCAGCTGCTCAGGGTTCTGCTCCCTGCAGCGCTTCAGCAGTTCGATACCGTCGATTCCGGGCAGAATAATATCGGTAATGATAAGATCATAGGAGCGGTCCTCGAGAAAGCCGAGCGCTGACTCGGCATCAGGAGCCGCCTCAACATCATAACCCTCACGGATAAAGACGCGTTTAAGAGACTCGCGAAGCGTTTCCTCGTCTTCAACAAGCAGCAGCCGCTCAGCCATTATTGATCACCAAACTCAGGACTAAGCCAGAAGACCGAGTTTTTTTGCAAGAAGCTTGGTTGTCGAAGCCTGTATCAGTATTGTCATCATAATTGCAATAAACGTGACAGAGGCGATCATCTCGGAGCCGGGGGCTTTCATGCCGACCAGCATGCCTGCAAGCGCAGCAGGTATGACTCCCGTTTCGCGCGTCCAGCACATAAAGAGCATCTCGTTCATGCTCCATTTCGCCCTTCTGTCAGGAACCGCGCAGAGAAAGACCGTCACCGGCCTTGCAATAAGCATGAATACCGTAATGACAACAGCTCCTCCTGCCAGATATTTGTTCATCAGGGCGAAGTTGACCTGGCTGCCAAGAAGGATAAAGATGAACATCCTCATGATAAACGCCGTGGTAAGGATGTATTCCTCCAGTTTCTCGTCCTCGCCCTCTTCAATCCTGAAACCGAAGGCATCCTTGTTCCCAAGAACAATGCCAAAGACAAAGACAGCCATAAAACCGCTGGCATGAAGACCGTCAGCACCGAGATAAGAACCGATGACTGCCATCAGGGTTACCACCGGCGCATATTCTTCAAGGAATGCATATTTCTCATGCGCAATAAGCCAGGCAGCAGCATAGCCGAGAATACCGCCGGTCAGAATGCCGAGGACCGATTCCTTGACGAGAGAAATCAGGGACCGCTGGAGCGAGAATTCCGAGGTACCCATGGCCACAGCAAGCACCGCAAACGTTACGATCGCGCCCATCGCGTCGTTAAAGGCAGACTCTGACATGACGGTCTGGGCCACACGATCTTTTATCTTTACCTGCTTGAAGATCGGGACCAGGGTTGCAGGGTCTGTTGAGGCAATGGTGGCGCCCAGAAGCAGTGCAACGATGACCGGTACGCCAAAGGCATAATATGCGGCAACCGCAGTTATGCCGCCGGTAATAATGACGCCGACCGTTGCAATCACGACAATCGTGATCCAGACCTCTTTCAGCACCCTGAGCCTCAGCGATGCACCCCCGTCAAAAAGGATGTAGCAGGAGCCGAAGATGAGGATGATCTGGTTCAGGACCGAATCGGCCTTGATGTCGATCACGCTGGTCATTTCAGGGCCAAGCACAATGCCGACCAGCAGAAAAATAACAATATCCGGCACTTTGATTTTCTGGGCAAGAAAACCACAGAATGCTCCAACGGCAAGAATAATACCGATTGACATAAGCGTCTGTTTTGCAATTTCAATTGTTGAAACTGGTTCCATCGTTACCCTCCTGGCAATACTATTTATCTATTTTTTTATGGGTCCACAGGAAGCGAGATGGTGATGCTTGTGCCCTCACCCTTCCTGCTCTTTACGTCAATCGTTCCGTTATGCTCCCTGATTATACCATAGCAGATACTGAGACCTAGGCCGGTCCCTCTGCCAAGTCGCTTTGTCGAAAAGAAGGGATCAAAGATCTTTTCCATGACAGACTCGTCTATACCATGGCCAGAATCCGAGATCACAATACCAATACATTTCCCTTCCGTCTTCATCTGAATCCGGAGCTTGCCGCCATCAGGCATGGCATCAAGGGCATTGATGATCAGGTTCATAAAGACCTGCTGTATCTGATCAGGATTGACTTTTATCAGCGGGACCGGTTCTATCTCCATGGACAGGTCTATGCCTCTGAAGCGATTATCATACCGCACAAGGTTCAATGTTCTGTCCAGTATCTCGCTGATACTGCTTGAAACCTTTTCCTTGGTAGAAATGCGGGCAAAATCCCCAAGGCTTCTCACGATCCTGGCGATCCGTTCGATATGGTTGTTAATGGTAGAGAGACTATCGCTGATAAATACGTCTTCGCTATGGGAATCTGCGGGAATGGACCTCAGTTCCTGCACCAAAGAGGATATGGAGGCAAGGGGGTTGCCGATCTCATGGGATATGCCGGCAGTCAGCTTGCCGATGCTGGCGAGCTTCAAGGCCTGCAGAAGTTGCTCCTCCATCTTTCTCTTTTCGGTAATATCCTCAAATATTACAACAAATCCTCCTGAAGGGTCAGTAAAGGGGTTAATGTCGATCTTGAAGAACTGCTGGGAAGGGGTCTGGAGCGTAACTTCCCTTTTTCCGCTCTTTTCAAAGGTGTTGATGCTGATCCATGACAGCAGAGTGGTAATTCGTCGGTTCGATGCGTCAGCCCTCCTGATCCCGGTAATCGCCTCCATCTCCCTGTTCCAGTAGGTCACACGCTTTGCTGCATCGATCGTTACAATGCCTGCCGGAGCACTTTCGATAATATTTTCGCTAAACTCTTTGAGATAGGCCAGACTCCGGTTGGCTTCCTGAAGCTCCTGCCTCGAAAGTCTGAGCGTATCGGTCATCTGTTTGATCGAGTAAGACAGGTCCCCCCTCTCCTTCTCTGTCATGAGGAGCTTGTCCTCGAGAATGATCGTCGCAATGGCAGAACCGAGGGAGCCCGAGAGGATCCGCATCGCCTCATCCCTGAGCCTGCTGAGATCAAGAGGGGACAGATTCTCACGCTGGACCTGATTTCTGAAAAGAAAACCGTCAACAATCTCGGCTGCGTCACGCCTGCCCAAATACTGCTCAAGCACTGTCTCAATCTCCTGCAGTGAATAGTCTGCCCGGCCGGGCAACGCCTGCGGCGCATAGGACTCCACAAATATCAGGGCCTGGCGCTCTTCTTCAGGAGTCTGCTTCGTAAGAATAGAAAGACCTACATAGAAAAAAAGATTGAAGAATAGACCCCAAAAAAGGGAATGGCTCCATTTATCAAGACCCCTGAGGCCAAAAAGTTCGTTCGGGTTTAAAATGGAAGAGTTAAGCATCATGGAGAGCAGCCCCTGCTGGTCAATTATTCCGGCCTTGAGCAATGCAGGCATAAGAAGTGTATAGAACCAGATAACAAAACCGGCTGCTATGCCAGAGAGCGCTCCGATCCTGTTTCCGCGCTTCCAGTAAAGACCTATGCTTATAGAGGGAGCGAATATCGTCATCGCCTCGAAGGATTTCAACCCGATATCGACAAGGGAATAGAACTCTCCGATCGAAACGGAAAAGATATAGCCAAAAAAAACACAGGCAAGAATAACAATCCGCTTAAGGTTCAGGATGACCAAAGGAAAGCCCTTCATCTCGTTAAAGCGGAAAATGGCAGGCATCACAAGACTGTTCATCACCATAGTACTCAGCGCAAGCGATTCGACGATGATCATTCCCGTTGCTGCAGAAAAACCGCCAATAAACGTAAGGAGCGCAATCATCGAATTCCCCTGCCCCATCGGTATTGTCAGCATAAACATATCGGCATCAGCCTGGGTTCCGCCAAGCAGGAGTCCGCCAAAGGCCACAGGCATGACAAAGATATTGATGATCAGCAGATACAGTGGAAAGAGCCACATCGCCTTTGACAGATGGCGTATATCGGAATTTTCGACGACTGCCACATGAAACTGCCGTGGCAGAAACATGATTGCGGTCATCGAGAGAAAAAGGAGCGATGCCCACTCCATGTAGGACACCTGAGTGCCCCCTCCGAGGTACAGGAGGTCACCATATGCCGATCCTTTTATCCTGTCGAAAATATCTCCGATACCTCCGAAAAGAAAATACGTGACATAGAATCCGACAACCAGAAATGCAATAAGCTTGATGATCGACTCGAAGGCGATCGCAAAAATAAGGCCTTCGTGACGCTCGGAAGCGTCAAGCCTGCGGGCGCCAAAAATGATGGCAAAGATACCCAGAAGAAAGGTTATATACCACCCGGCAGCAGCCATACCCTGCGTCTGACCCGAAAGAATCGTAAGCGTGCTGATGATGGCCTTGATCTGGAGTCCAAGGTAGGGGGTGATACCAACGACCGCCACAAGGGTCACAAAGGCAGAGAGAAAGAGCGAATTGCCATAGCGTGAGCCGATAAAGTCTGCAATGGTCGTGATCCTGTTTTCTTTTGCGATGCGGATGATCTTCTGCAGCAGTATCATCCAGAGCGCTGCCATCAATGTCGGGCCGAGATAGATGGTCAGGAAAGAGAATCCGGATGTGGCTGCCTTGCCGACGCTTCCATAGAACGTCCAGGAGGTGCAATAAACCGCAAGTGAAAGGGAATAAACATAGGGGTTCGAGACAATGCTCTTTCCAATCCTCTCCCGACGCTCGGCAAAGTAGGCAATGAGAAAAAGGAGGCAGAGATAGCCGAGAATCAGGCCAAAGACAATCCAGCCCTTAAACATCCGTATCCCTGCCTTTATTCCCTTTCAGTGATGCGACAATGCATACTACGAGGATGAAAAGACTCCAGACGCCAAAAAAATAGTAGGGCAAAACCAGACTGAAGATATCAAGAAAAGGCCAGTTAAAAAGAAGCGCTCCAAGAATAAAGAGAAAGACCCAGAATTCCTTGTTCTTCATAAGGAAATGTATCACGAGACTCGTGATAATATCAATGAACTTCCCCAGCGAGGCGGCCCTTATCTCCGTAAATCCGCACGTCCACGCATGAATGACAGCAGTCTGCAGAAAAACTTATGTTACGCGTTCTTCTGCTGTTTCTGTTTGTGACATTTCAGACATTCGAACTTTGGGGGATGCGCAGGCTTCCGTGCATACTGCTTGCCCGCGTCGTGACACTCCTGGCAAGCCGCTATGTCTGTCACGCCCAGATGGTTCGCATCAGCAGGCATCTGGGAATACTGTTTGCCGGAAACGGCATACAGGAATCCGAGCACGGCAAGGACAAAAACCATGAAGATGAGCGTACTTTTCATACGCTGCTACTTTTTTATTCTGGATGTATCATCACTATCTCTGCCTTCAAGAGGGACCTTCTTGTCCCTGCCAGGGTGACCTTCTTTCTTGACGCAGCACTCCTCCTTATCCGAACAGTCAAGGAATGCACCTTTCTCGATCGTCTCATCCGCAGCGCAGACTTCACGACAGATACCATTTAGCATTGAACAGTCCTCGCCTGCAGAGGCAAGCGCAGGCAGCAATAGCACGAACCATAACCATCTCATAAGCACCCTCTCCTCCTTTTATCAGGGATAGTTCATTTATTACTTTAACCAAGATTTGCAAATATGTATAGTGTTACAATACGCGCGGTTATGCAGGTATTGTTAAAGAATATTGCGACACTTGGTCCCATCGGATATATACCATTTGGACCCGGAACATTCGGCAGCCTGGCCGGACTGATATGCCTTTGGTTCTTCCCCCTTTCCCTCCGATGGCATTTTTTGCTGATTATTATCGGTTCGATCATCGGGGCGATAGCTGCCACTTCAGCTGAAAAGCAGTTTGGGCAGAAGGACAGCGGGAAGATCATTGTTGATGAATTTATCGGTTTCTATGTAACAACCTTGTATGTTCCCCATACTTCATCCCTTCTTGTGGCAGGCTTTATACTATTCAGACTTTTCGATATATTTAAGCCACTTATGATAAAAAAACTAGAAAAGACTTTAACCCATGGAAAAGGGGTAATGGCAGATGATATCCTTGCCGGCATATATGCAAATGCTCTCCTGCAGGTCTGGATGCTGCTTAATCCTTAAGACTGGCAGACACCCTTAAGAGACCCCTGTGACTATTCGATCCTTTATCGCGATTAAGCTGCCTGAGGGCCTCAAGCGATCAATCGCTGATCTGATCACTGAACTCAGAAATGCCGGAAGTGATGTCTCTTGGGTGCAGGCAGGCAATATCCACCTTACCCTCAGGTTTCTTGGCAGCACTGACAATGCGTTGATTCCGGCAATAAAGGAACGCATCAGCAAAAAACTCTTACATTACAGCACTTTTTATATTAAAATAGGCGGTGTTGGATGTTTCCCTTCACAGAGACGGCCAAGGGTGCTCTGGATCGGCATAGAAAACTCTGATGCCCTGAAAAACATGCAGAAAGAAGTGGATCTTGTTGTCAGTGAGTTTGGTTTTGAAGCAGAGGAGAGACCTTTTTCCCCTCATCTGACGATCGGGAGAGTACGATCACAGCGGGGCATCGCTGAAACGATAAGAAGGTTTACCGAATTCAGGACTGCTGATTTCGGCACCTTTGAAGTGGAGCGCATCCATATTATGAAGAGTGAACTTAAGCCGGCAGGTGCGCAGCATACGAGCATTGCCGAGATACCAATAGGCAGAGGGAGGAACAATGTCGAAGGAATCGAACAAAGAACCGAATAAGGAGAAGCTGAAGGCCCTTGAAATGGCCATTTCCCAGATCGAGAAGAATTTTGGCAGGGGCTCTATCATGCGGCTCGGCGAGGTTGTAATCCCGGAGGGAATCCAGTCCATCCCAACCGGTTCGCTCGGTCTTGACATTGCAACCGGTATCGGCGGACTGCCAAAGGGAAGAGTGGTCGAGATCTACGGCCCTGAATCATCCGGAAAAACGACACTGGCGCTGAACGCTATCGCACAGGCACAGGCTGCAGGCGGTTCTGCTGCATTCGTTGATGCAGAGCATGCACTTGACGTGGCTTATGCAAAGAAGATCGGCGTGCAGGTTGACGATCTCCTTGTTTCCCAGCCTGATACCGGTGAGCAGGCCCTCGAAGTTACTGAAGCGCTTGTGCGCAGCGGAGCCCTTGATATTATCGTCGTAGATTCCGTTGCAGCGCTTGTTCCCAAGGCAGAGATCGCGGGCGATATGGGGGATTCCCTGCCTGGCCTTCAGGCGCGGCTTATGAGCCAGGCCCTGCGGAAACTGACGGCATCGATATCAAAATCAAACACTACCGTCGTCTTTATCAACCAGATCAGGATGAAGATCGGCGTCATGTTCGGCAGTCCGGAGACAACGACGGGAGGAAATGCGCTCAAATTCTATGCATCCATGAGGCTCGATATCAGGAAGATCGAGAAGCTGAAGGACAACCAGGAGATCATCGGCGGTCGGGTAAGGGTCAAGATCGTGAAGAACAAGATGGCTCCTCCCTTCAGACAGGCCGAATTCGATATCTATTTCAATGAGGGCGTCTCCCGCATGGGAGAGATCGTTGATCTTGGCGTGGAGAGAAACATTATCGAGAAGGCCGGGGCCTGGTACAGCTACTCAGGCAACAGGATCGGTCAGGGACGGGAGAATTCAAAGGAATTCCTGAAGAACAATCCCGAGATGGCCAAAGAGATCGAGGCAAAAATCATCGAGGCAGTCCACCTCAAGAAATAACAGGAGATGAACGATGGATGTCAATGAATTATTAAGGGAAGCTCATGGCCAGGGAGCATCTGACCTTCATCTTAAGGTAGGCTCCTACCCTATCCTCAGGATCAACGGGGAGCTCGCCCCGCTTTCTACCGAGAAGCGCCTGAGTCAGGAAGATACGCTGAAAATGGCATTTGCGGTCATGAGCCCCGGTCAGCGGGAAATATTTAAAAAACGCAACGATATCGACCTCGCCTACAGCGTTCCCGGTCTTGGCCGCTTCCGGTGCAATATCTTTATCCAAAGAGGCACCGTTGGACTTGTTTTCAGAGTAATCCCCATGAGAATACCGACGATCGAAGAACTCCTGCTTCCGGACATAATCAAAAAGATCGCCATGGAAGCGCGTGGACTTATCCTCGTTACCGGGACGACCGGAAGCGGCAAGTCAACGACCCTTGCTGCCATGATCGATCATATCAATACCGGCAAGACCGATCATATCATGACCATTGAGGACCCGATCGAATACCTGCACCGGGACAAGCGGTCGATCATCAACCAGAGGGAGATCGGCAGCGATACGGAATCCTTCAGCAAGGCCATGAGGGCGGCAATGAGACAGGACCCTGACGTCATCCTTGTCGGCGAAATGCGCGACTTTGAGACGATCCAGACAGCACTGACTGCGGCAGAGACAGGACATCTTGTTCTCAGCACGCTCCATACGAGCGATGCAGCAGAAACGGTAAACCGTATCATCTCCGTATTCCCGCCCTATCAGCACAAGCAGGTGAGAATACAGCTGGCATCAGTGCTCAAGGGCATTATTTCGATGCGGCTGGTTCCCAAAGCAGACGGCAAAGGCAGAGTGCCTGCAGTTGAAATACTGATCGCTACGGCAACCATCAAGGACTGCATCCTTGATGCAGACAAGACAAAATCCATAAATGATGCGATATCCCAGGGCACGCTTCATTATGGCATGCAGACCTTTGACCACTCGCTCTTCAATCTCTTCAAGTCCGGACTGATATCCTATGAGGAAGCTCTGAGACGGGCCACCAACCCGGATGACTTTGCGCTTAAGGTGAAGGGCATTCAGTCAACAAGCGATATATCACTGGAGGACCAGCATCAATCCGACAAGGACGAGATGAAGATTGACCGCTTCAGCAGGTAACGCGCGCAGATATGCACTGCTTCTGCTCAGATACCGGGGCAGAAGCGAAAAAGAGCTGCGCGAGCGGCTCAAAAAGAAAGGATACCTCGCAGAGGAAATTGAGACCACGGTAGCCTATCTCCTTGAGTCCGGCTTCCTTGACGACAGGGCTCTGGCAGAGAATCTGAAGCGCCAGGCCATGACCAATAAACTTCTGGGGTTTGAAGGTGCGCGGCGGTTCATGCAGCAGCGGGGTCTGCCGAAAGAGATCATTGGGGAGGCCCTTGCGTATGACGAAGATGATGAGTTGCGCAATATCAGGAAGTTGATAGAAAAGAAACAGAGAAGCATAAGCAGATATCCGGAACCGAAAAGAACACAAAGCCTCATGGGCTCTCTGATGCGAAAGGGCTATTCAACGGCCCTGATCAGGAAAGCCCTGAAAAATACCATCACAGACGAGGAAACTGAAGAATGATGAATAGCAGTGAGATTAGAAAGACGTTTCTTGAATATTTCCGGTCAAAAGGCCATGAGGTCGTGCGAAGCTCGTCTGTTGTCCCCGGCAATGACGCTACCCTGCTTTTCACCAATGCAGGCATGGTCCAGTTCAAAGGAGTTTTTCAGGGCGAGGAGAAGAGACCCTACAGCCGCGCCACAACAAGCCAGAAATGCATGCGGGCCGGCGGCAAGCATAACGACCTCGAGAATGTGGGACATACTGCCCGGCATCATACGTTTTTTGAGATGTTAGGGAACTTCTCCTTCGGCGATTATTTCAAGAAAGACGCCATACTCTTTGCATGGGAGCTTCTGACAGAACACTATGGACTGCCGAAGGACAGGCTTTGGGCAACGGTATATGAAGATGACGATGAGGCAGAACAGTTATGGAAGGAGCTTACGGGCATCCCGGCAAACAGGATCGTCCGCCTCGGGGCAAAAGATAACTTCTGGCAGATGGGAGACACCGGCCCCTGCGGCCCCTGCTCTGAGATCCTTATCGACCAGGGCGAGCATATCGGCTGCAGACGGCCTGAATGTGCAGTGGGTTGTGACTGCGACCGTTTCCTCGAAATATGGAATCTGGTCTTCATGCAGTTTGACAGGCAAAAGGATGGAACGCTCAATCCGCTTCCTAAGCCGAGCATTGATACCGGCATGGGTCTTGAGAGGCTTGCTGCGGTGCTGCAGGGCAAATACAATAATTTCGATACTGATCTTTTTGCACCGATCATAGCCGCGATCTGCAAACATTCCGGCAAAGCCTACAATACAGACAGACTTACGGATATCGCGATCCGTGTCATCGCTGACCACATTCGTTCTATCACCTTTCTTCTTTCTGAGGGATGTGTGCCCTCCAACGAAGGCCGCGGGTACGTGCTCAGGCGTATCATCAGGAGGGCCTCGCGTTATGCCAAGAGCCTCGATATCAGCGAACCGGTTCTTTACCTGCTTTCTGATGCCGTGGCAGAGGCAATGGGAGATATCTATCCGGAACTCAACGAGGAGAAGTCGCGTGTGCAGAAGATGCTCCGCCTTGAAGAGGAGCGCTTCATGAAAACGCTGGAGCAGGGCCTGCTTATTCTGAACGATGTAATTGCACAGACTCGAAAAAAAGGACTGAGCAGCATCCCCGGAGGCGAACTCTTCAGACTGTATGACACCTATGGATTTCCGCTGGATATCGCGCGTGACGTCGCATCAGAGCATGATCTTCTCATCGATGAGCCCGGTTTTCACCGGGAGATGGAACAGCAGAGGACAAAGGCACGCGCCTCTTGGGTCGGCGAAGAAGCGCCGGCATCAGCAGCACTCTATAAGGAACTTCTCCGTATACATAAAGCAACGGAGTTCGTCGGGTATGATACGTTCGACGCAGATGCAGCGGTAATGGCCATTATCTGCGATGGCAACAACGTCGGGGAACTGCCGGCAGGATCTGAGGGAGAGGTGCTTCTGGACAAGACGCCGTTTTACGCCGAATCGGGCGGGCAGATCGGCGACACAGGTCAGTTAAGCGCCGACCATGTCCGCGTGCTTGTGTTTGACACCCGGAAACCGGTTGAAGGCATGCATATGCACAGGATAATGGTTGCGGAAGGGTCGCTCAAGACAGGTATGACCGTCAAGGCTTCCGTTGACAGGCAGAGGCGTTTGTCGATCATGAGAAACCATACCGCGACTCACCTGCTTCATGCCTCACTCAGAAATATTGCCGGAGCACATGTGAAGCAGGCAGGATCATTTGTCTCTGACGAACGAATTCGTTTTGACTTCACCCACTTCCAGTCTCTTGATGCCGCAATGATCGAGGCGGTCGAAGATGAGGTAAACGACAGCATCCTCGGCAACATCACGCTTGACATTCAGACCATGGAGACAAAGACGGCAATAGAGTCAGGCGTTACCGCCCTTTTCGGTGAAAAATACGGTGATGTGGTGCGCGTGATCTCTGTGCCTGAGGTAAGTTCGGAACTCTGCGGCGGCACCCATGCCCACGCCACCGGCGACATCGGGCTTTTCAAGATTATATCCGAGGGAAGCGTGGCAGCTGGTATACGAAGGATTGAGGCAGTTACCGGCAGGGCAGCGGTCTCATTTTTCCGTGAAGAAGAGGCCGAACTCAGAACGGTCTGCGAAAGCCTGAAAGTTTCCGAGAGACCTTCAGAAAAGATTTCAAGGCTTCTGAGCGAGATGAAGGAGCTTGAAAAAGAACTTGAATCCCTCAAAGGCAAGAACGCGGCAGCGAGTTCCGGAGAGCTCGTCAAAGCTGCCCGCGATATCAATGGCATCAAGGCATTGGCATGCAGACTTGAGGGGATCGATGCAAAGGATCTTCGTATCCTTGCTGATAACGTCAGGGACGCACTCGGTTCAGGTATCCTGGTAATGACATCGGTCAAAGATCAACAGGCGTCCATGGTCGCCATGGTCACCGCAGACCTTACATCCAAATTCAACGCCGGCAACATCCTCAGGGAAATTGCTGCAGCTGCTGGCGGCAAAGGCGGCGGCAAGGCTGACACTGCCCAGGGTGGGACCAAGGAAATAGCCCTGCTGGACAAAGCACTCGAATCATTATACGATATCCTTAAGAGAACATAACAAGGAGGCTTTATTATGGCTATTTTCGACATTATCAGGAATGCAATGCTCCTGGGATTTGGAGTACAGGAAAAAGTTAAGGAGTTCGTTGATGAAGTTGTAAAAAAGGGTGAACTGAGCGAGTCTCAGGGCGCCAAGCTTGTCAAGGAATGGACAGAAAAGGCCGAGAAAAACACGGAGGATATCTCCAACAGCCTGAATGACCTGCTCAAAAAGACCATCGATAAAATGAAGCTTCCTTCAAAAGAAGACCTTGACAAAATGAACGAGCAGATCTCGGCGCTTACGGAAAGGATCAAGAAGCTTGAGGAGCCTAAAAGTTGAGTTGTTAAGGTTGCCGTATGCCTTTTAGCTTCTTCAGGCTCCGCCGGAGCGCAAACAGAGTTCGGCAGATTGTTAATGTCTTTCTGAAATACGGATTCGGCAAGGTCATAGACCAGATCCACCTGAGCAGGTTCGTACCGTTTAGGAAAAGGATCAGGTCTTTCGGTCAGTGGCCGTCCGTAAAAGAACCTGCTGTTGCCGAGCGCCTCAGAATGGCCTTTGCCGAACTTGGCCCCAGCTTTATCAAGCTTGCCCAGATACTCTCATCCCGTCCAGACCTTATAACCAAAAGGTTCGCGGATGAGTTCAAGAAACTGCAGGACCGGGTCCCCTCATTTTCAAGCGATGAGGCTGTGCTGATCATTGAGAATGAGACAGGAAAAAGAATCGATCAACTTTTTTTGGAATTTGATCATACCCCAATCGCCGCAGCTTCCATTGCACAGGTACATTTTGCCAGACTGCTGGATGGCAGCAAGGTCATTATAAAGGTCCAGCGGCCCCGTATCAGCGATCAGATCGAAACTGACATCGGCATACTGAATTTCGCTGCCGGCCTGATGGAAAAATATTTTCCGGAAAGCTCTTTTTTTAATCCCTCGGGTATCGTTGATGAGTTCAGCCGTACCGTAAGAAAGGAGCTGGATTTTCTCGAAGAGGCAAGGAACTGCATCAGGTTCAAAAAGAACTTCGAGCAGATTCCAGATGTCCACATACCGACGGTGTATACGGAATTTTCTACGGATAAGATCATTGTTATGGAGCGGATCGAGGGAGTCAGGCTTGACGATATTGAAGGTATTACGAAGCTCGGACTTGATCGGACAAAGCTTGCGAAGATAGGCATTAACGCCTATTTCAAACAGATCCTTGAGGACGGGTTCTTTCATGCTGATCCTCACGCAGGGAACATCTTCGCAATGCCCACAGGACAGATCGGTTTCATGGACTTCGGCATTGTCGGCAGGGTAACCCCTGAAATGAGAGAAACCATGGCCAATACGTTTCTGGCTCTTATCCAGAAGAATTTTGACAGTCTTATTGATCAGTATATTGAGCTCGGTCTTGTGCCTGAACACGTTGATCTGGATATCTTCAGGAAAGAGTTCAAGGCCGACCTCACCGATTTTCTCGAACCCCTGTATGGACTGACGATCAAGGAGATCAACTTTGCCGAATACCTTGATACCGTGATGCATCTCGCCATCAAACACAAGATGAAAATACCGTCGGACCTTCTGCTTGTCAACAAGGCAATGCTTATTCTGGAGAGCATTGGACGTGAACTCGACCCTGATTTTGATTTTATCTCGGCAGCGGAACCGTATGCCTCAAAGATCGTAAAAGAGCGGATGAGTCCGGGAAAAATATTCGAAAAAGCCCGCAAGAACGTCTCTGATCTTGGCGACTTTGCCGTGATCTTCCCGAAGCAGCTCAGACAGGTGGTACAGAAGGTTCTGCGGGACGACTTTCATATTAAAATGACTCACATAGGTATAGACCGCTTTATTCGCGATATGGACCGTTCGAGCAACAGGATCTCTTTCAGCATGATCATCAGCGCAATACTGCTGAGTTCAGCGATCATGCATGCGACCGGCGTCGGCCCTACCTATAAAGGCATTTCTCTTCTCGGCCTTTCTGCCTTCTTCTTCGCTCTACTCCTTGGGGTCTGGCTGATTATATCGATTATCCGTTCCGGCAGGCTTTAATTACTGCGCATCCTTGGCTACCCTGGGATATACCACCCAATTCATTTTCAGTGCATGCCTGCCGGGACTTCTGATCTGCCCTTTTTCATTATGAATATCAGCGGCAGAATCAGGATCATAAAAAGACTGAGCAGAAGAAACGCGTCATTAAACGAGAGCATTGCCGCCTGTTTCAGAAGCTGCCCGTAGATTGTTGCCTGGGCTGCACCGGGCGCGGCAGTTCCTGCTCCCTGCAGGCTTAGCGCCTGCTCTGCACTCTGCACGGCTATTTGATAGTTACGGTCAAAGGGTGTAAGATTGGCCACAAGATGATTCTGCTGAAACTGGGCGCCGCGCGCTATCATGGTCGTCACAAACGCCACGCCAAAGCTCCCTCCAAGGTTTCTGAGCAGGTTATAGATCGCTGAGGCATTCGCCATATCCTCCTTCCTGATACTCGCCATAGTCAGCGTCGTAAGCGGGATAAAGAGGAATCCCATGCCAATGCCAAGGACTATCCTGGGCCAGATTATGGTATTGAAATCGGCCGCAAGCGTGAACTGGGACATCAGATACGTTGAATAGGCAGAGACGATAATGCCGAACGCAAGCAATCCTCTTGGATTAACTTTTGTTATGAGCCGTCCGGCAATGGGCATCGCAATAAGGGTAGCAATCCCTCCTGGACCAAGCACCATACCGGCAAGCGTCGCGTTATAACCCATGAGGGTCTGGAGAAATATGGGCAGAAGCACGATGCTGCCAAACAGATTGAAGAAGGCAAAGAACATGACGATATTGCCTGTGCTGAAGGAGACATTCCTGAATGTTTTCAGATTCACGATAGGATGCTCAACAAAATGTTCGTTGATAATAAAGAGGACAAGCGACACGACAGAGATAATCGTCAGCCAGGTAATGAAACTCGATGAAAACCAGTCGTCTGCCTGGCCCTTGTCGAGCACAATCTGAAGACAGCCAAGACCTGCAGCAAGCAGTACAAGTCCCCAGTAATCGATCTTCGTCTTCATGCGTTTCATGTAGGGCGGGTCTGTTATAAAGAATATGACCATCAGTATGGATACAATACCGATCGGTATATTGATAAAGAATATCCAGTGCCATGACCAATTGTCTGTGATCCAGCCACCAAGGAGCGGCCCGATAATCGGCCCGAACATGATGCCGATACCGAAGATAGCCATTGCCATACCGTGCTGCTTTTGGGGGAATGTCTCAAGGAGTATTGACTGGGAAATGGGCTGGAGCGCCCCTCCCCCGATGCCCTGGAGGACCCGGAAAACAACCAGACTCTGAAGACTCCAGGAAATTCCGCAGAGCAGAGAACTGAGCGTAAAGAGCGAAATCGAAAAGATAAGATACCGCTTCCTCCCAAAAAACCGGCTAAGCCATCCGGTCATCGGAATAATAATGGCATTTGAAACAAGGTATGAGGTGATCGTCCAGGTAGATTCGTCTATGCCTGCAGAGAGGCTTCCCCTGATATGGTCAAGTGCAACGTTTACGACGGACGTATCGACGATCTCGATCAGCGTCGGCAGCATGACCGTAAGCGCTATAATCCATTTAGTCATATCAGCGACCAGATAAAACAGATCGTGTGATTCAGAGCTCTCAAGTCCTGAAAACCCATGCTATACTACGAACCGGGTTCTACTTCCCGACAAGAATTGTCGGCTCCACCGACATGCCGACCCTGAGAATATGCTCCACATCCGCGTTCTTATCCAGAACAATCTTTACCGGTATTCTCTGCACCACCTTCACATAGTTTCCGGTGGCATTTTCCGGAGGGAAAAGTGAAAACGCTGCACCCGTGCCGGCCATGATACTTTCGACTTTTCCATCAAATATCCTTCCAGGGTATGTATCCACTGAAATCTTCACTGTCTGGCCCGCCCTGACCTTTTCAAGCTGAGTTTCCTTGAAGTTGGCCGTAATCCAGATATCATCAAGAGGGACTACTGCCATGAGCGGCTGGCCCGGCTGTATCTGGTTGCCTGCCTGAACCGATTTCTTCGTAATATACCCATCCGCAGGCGCATATATCTTTGCATAACCGACGCTTAACTCCGAAGCCGTGAGCTGTGCTTCGCCCTTTTTTATTGACGAATCCTGTGACGTTCGCGCAGACACTGCCTGCCTTATCAGCGCTTTCTGGATTTCAACGGCAACCTCTGCCTGCTGTACCTGGTCCCTCGCCGATTTCACCTGGGCAACGGAAATATCATAACCCGTTTTGGTCTTCTCATAACGCTCCCGGGATATGGCATCCTTTTTAATAAGACTCTCTGCCCTGCTGACGTCCAGTTCAGCCTGCCTCAGGTTCGCATTCTGAAGTTCAAGCTGGGCCTTTGCGGTCCCCACCCTATGGCCGAGTTCCGTAAGTTGCATCTTTGCGGCCTCGATTTTTGTCTCTGCCTCAACAAGACGGGACCGCTCTGTGCTCAGTCCTGAGGCAGCCTCCTTCACTTTTACCTCGAAATCGGCAGCGTCAATATCGAGAATGAGTTCACCCTTTTTAACTAATTGGTTGTCGGATACATGGACCTTCTTCACCGTGCCGGAAACTTTGGAAGCAACAACATGGACTCTGCCCTCAATATATGCGTCATCAGTCGTTATACGTGTCTTCTTGTACTGCAAATACATAACCACAACAATAATGCCGATGACCGCAATGGCGGCAAACATAAGCAGTGCAGCAACCTTTTGTCTCTTGCCGCCTCCCCGCGGCTTTTCTTCATCCATTTATCGGTATACCTCCAGCAGATCTTTTCCCGTTGCATAATACACGGCAGCCTCGGCCTTTCTCAGATCGTAGAGCGCCCTAAAATAATTCGTGCGGGCGCTGCTCAGGAGCGCTACCGCATCAAGGACATCAGTCCCGGTGCCGATACCCTCTTCATACTGGACCCGGTTGATCCTGAGGTTTTCTTCAGCCTGCCTCACCGCATCCTTTGTTACATGCAGCCGTTCTCTTGCCGTGACCGACTGAAGCAGATACTGCTGCACCTCAAGGTGTATCTCGTCAAGGAGCTTTGCTCTCTGCTCAGCAAGCTTTTCTGCCTGAAATTCGAGTTTTCTGATCTCAGCCCGGGTCAAGCCGCCTGAAAAAAGGTTCATGTTAAGGCCAAGCGTTACGGACCAGTTATCCTCATGGACCTGATACCGGTTTTCGGTAAAGTCGAATCCGCCTCTTACAAACATTCTGGGAAAAAACTCCGATTTTTTTGCTGCTTTTTCCAGTCCGAGGGCCCTGAGTGTTTCATCCGCTATTTTGAGTTCAGCTCTCTGTTGTTCCGCAAGCTCCCAGGCAGTCTCCACCGCGATAGCCTGCCCCCTTTCCCCCTGAGGTTCTTCGATATCCTGCAGACTGACCAGGGTCTTCAACGGCCTCAGGAGGATATTGTTAAGGCGTGAGGCCTGTATTTCCCTGAGCGTTCTGACGCTCAGCAGCCGCTGGCGGGAATCCGAGATTTTCACCTCTGCCTGCAGAAGATCATTTCTGGTGATAACCCCTTCATCATACAGATTCTGCGTCTTCTTTCTGTGTGCCTCAAGCGCCTCGACCTCGTTTTCAGAGACCGAAATCATTTTCTCGGCCTCAAGGAGATCGAGATATGCCAGGACAAATTCAATGGCAGCAAAGTTCCTTATGCGCTGAGTCTCATATTTTCTTGCAGATAAAAGTGCCTTGCTCGCATTATATCGAGAGGCATTTCCACTGAAATCAAAAAGCGTCTGTTGCACGCTGAGACTGCAGGAGAGATAATTACGCTCTGACAGGGGGACCGGCCGGGGACCGAACAGTGCAGCCGGCTGATGCGCCAATGACATCCAGGCAGCTGAAGCCTGTACCGTCGGCAAAAGGCGTGACATGGCTGTCTGGACATCGATCTCGGCTATCTGCTCATCGCTCCTGCCAATGCTGACCTGTCTGCTCTTTTCCGCAACGATCCCGAGCCCCTCAGGCAGCGAGAGTATTTGAGCCTTGACTGCGGAACCCGACAGGGGCAATACAATAAGGCAGGCCAGCAGACTATGCCGGCATATACGATCGAAATATGTCATGCCTCGTCCCTAAAGCGAATATTTCAGCAAGCTCCCCAGCGGCAAACCCGTAATCCATGCCGCAGAGGACCCTGATAACAGACTATTGGAGCTTTAAAACGTCACCGCGCTTAAGGTGTCCGTTTCCTGAACTCATGTACCCGATAGAAAATTTTTCCTGAACGTCACGCACCTCAACCGTGCCCAGAAGTTTTTCATCAGCGCCGAGTCTGAGACCCGAGTCAGGGTCTACGAGGTCTTCGCCCAATGAATAAGCATACATCTTCGTGCCAGATCTGATATTCATATTAGAACCGATATTGATATAGATTTTTTTGCCGTCGATCTTGATAACCTTCGCGGTAAAAGGGACGGTCTCCATGGTGCCGACAATAAAATTCACCGCGTCTTCAATGGCCTGTCGTGTAGCCTGGCCTATCGGCGCATTCTTGAACGAATCCGCACCAAAGTCGACCATGCCTCGGGAGACGCCAACCGCTATCCCTGAGGATTCGGCCTTGCCCACTGCATTGTGGGACGTCAAAACCTGGCCGCTGGTAGAATCGATAAGGCGGATATCAATTCCAACGTGGGCGTTCGATGATTTTCCCCCGATACTGAAACCCCTGAAGCCGATACCGGCACCGCCGCCCGATTCTTCCTGCTCGAATTCCGTGACAGCACCACGTATGAGAATCTGCGCTCCAAGCACCTGACCGACTTTTGCCGAGGTCTCTTTTTTGATGACACCTGTCTGGCCAAGTTCCTGCTCGCCGAGGACTTCATTCAGTGCCTGGCGCTCGACGACCACAAAACGGCCGCTTTTAATCAGCGCCGTAGCCAACTGGTCAGCCATGCCTTCGCCAATATTCCAGCTGCCATAGGTTCCCTTTACCTTATTGTCGAACTTGGTGACCGCGATACGTTTTTTTGGCCCGGTATAAGAACCACCGGTTACCGGATCGGATGCGTATGAAACCAGAGCAAAACTGAACATAAACACCATCGCTGCACATAATAAAGCAATTCTCTTCATTCTCTTCCTCCTGGTTATTATGATGTTATCGTGATCATATAAACGTATGTACGGTTATATAGCCCCTCAGTCCCTCGTAACATACGCTAATTCCTCTCGGTCTGTTCGAGAAACATTCTTCTGAATCCGATCCCCAGGCCGAGTTCCATATCAACTTCCATCGTGCCGTCTGCAAGTTCCCTCTCCTCGGAAATCCAGGCGCCCTTGATAAAGGAATCCACACGGGCCTTTATCGTATCATTTTTTGTCACAAAATCCTGTATACGCGTATCAGAAATAATAGCAACGCCGGAGATCTGTTCCGCAAGGTTTCTCATGGCATCAACTTTTGCCGCTCGCATCGCCATGAGTCTAGCCTGTGCCGGATTTACTGAACCGGGCGGTGCTATGCCGCTTCCGGTTGCCTTGAGCAGTATCGGCCCCCAGCGCTCCTGCGGATCGAGCGTCTCATCATAAAACTTTTTAACAAGATCAGGATTGGTCCTGGTCGCAACAACCGGCGGCTTGCCGATTTCAACATAGCTCGTTCTTCCTGCCGGGACGATAAGCTTCTTATCAGGGGCAGCATTGATTTCGCTGAGATCAACTCTGCCCTCAGTCACCGCAAGACCGGTTTTTCTGCCCTCCACCCATACGAGATAGGACGTGCCACGGGCAGCAGTGACCGCAGTCGGGGTCCTCACCTCGAACTTTGACTTGCCGACGATAACATTCATCACCCCATCGATCAGATTAAATACCGATACGTTTTTGCTGTCCCTGATATACTCGGATATGACAAAGCGTGTATTTTCTCCAACCATGACCGCAGAATCATCAATAAAGAGAAGTTTGGCCCTCGATTTCCCTCCGGTATGAACCGTATCTGATGCAAAAACAGGCTCATTTTTCTGTGCCCCATTTTTCTGCTTTTCTCTCAGTATATACGCGTCCCCTCTCAGTTCACGGATATTGCCGACCTCTTTCTGGGCTGCACCAGCCGTTTCCGCATGATATGCAGGCAGAATGAATACGGCAAAGAAGAAAATGCACAGACTTGTTCTTTTTGGTATGAAACGACGCATATTCAATTTCGGTAACAACCTTTCGCCGGCATAAAATAGTACCCGGGAGGACAGACCCTTCCTCTCAATCCTGACCGGAAACCTGGAGACCGGAATCCTGAACGATAATACGCAGATTCCCTCGGATAACAATATTGATATTCATCGGTAACAGAATTATAACAGAGGGGATAGTGCGTTATATCAGGTCCGAATTCAGCTTCAGGCATATTCCTGCCGGGAGTGGACTGATAATTATCAGGTTGCGGAATCCCGTAAAAACCGCTGTCCCGGGATTCCTGCCTGGACCATGGCCCCAGTTGCTGAAAGTCTTCGCCAAGTTTGTCAGCTTTTTCAATATGCTCAGAAGCCCTTTTCTGCAATGTCCCTGTTTCGCCATGGCTAACACCGGGAAGGCAGAAAAAAAAGACCGCTATGGCAACGGCAGGAAGGAACACCTTCTCATTACCCTCCAGCAATGTCATCTCAACCCCACCGTGCAGGTCAGGCTCTTAGGGGCCGAGAATTTAACAACCGGAACCCTGCTCCAGGAATCAGGAGTGTAATCCCATTTGCACTCTGCAAGCTTCTGCCCGTTTCTGCCGGCTATGAATTTAACAGATCCTCCGCCCTTGGGAACCTTGATGCCGACCTTTTTCTTTTCCCCGGGAGCCAGTTTATTCTGGGGGCCAAAATTATCCTGGCCTTCTGCAAATATATGAACATTTTCTCCCGCTCTGTTTTCCAGTTCAGCCATGACATCACCACCCCCTCCTGCTGTCGTGCCAAGCCCGGCGCGGTAGCCTTCATCAAAGCCGCTGTATAAACATGAACCCCATCCCATCTGCGTATCCGTGTTCATATACCCTTGGGATGCTGTTTTGCATTCGGAGGACATCGTCCCATTATTTTGTTTTGCCTTCTGCCCGCAGGTGACCCCATCCTGATAAGCAGCCTGTTTTCTTGAAGGATCACAGTTCGCTTTTGGAGCACTGCTGTTATTACTGTTGTCCCATCTACTGCTGCTATCCCCCCTGTCTCCCCTGCTCTTTGTCCAGTCAGTCCAATTCGTCCTTGGGTTGCTGCTGCTAACCGGCGGGTAAAAGGGCTGTGTGTTGCTGTTAGGATCTCCACCGGGATCAGGCTCTTTCTTATTATTTCTATAGGTATCCGGCTGCACAACAGGCGATTGCCTGCTGTCTGTTTTTGTGTCAGATTGCTTCGGCCCTTTTGGTCCGTCACGAAAATCATTACCTAACTGGTCAACCTGGGCAATATTAATATTTTTGGTGTTCGTACTGCCGATATTGGGGTCCTTAGTCGGATCATAGACCGGAGTCGTGGGTGACTTGGATACATCAGAACCAGAGGTTCGTACAGGAGATTTTGATGCCTTCTCACCAATAACCGTCAAGGTAATGCTTCCGGCGGCGCTTCTTCCGGCAGCATCTGTAACCTCCGCAGTAATCGCATAGGTGCCAGGCGAGGCTGCGCCTACAAAAGGCACTTTGCCACCGTGGTCTCCGAGCCCCTGCGCATGGCCACCCCACCTTACGGTGTAGGGAGGCTTATGATTCTGCACTGAAATATGGACAAAGGTCTGCTCATTTACCTTAAGCCGGGTCTTGTCCGCCCTGAGCGCCACCGTTAATTTCTGCTCGACCTTGGGCGTTTTATCAGAGGTGACGTCCCTGCCCGGTTTGACAGCAACATAAACCTTCCTTGAGTCGCTTTCCCCGCATGAATCCACGACGGTTACAAAAAAGGTATTTGTTCCTGCTTTCTCTGTCTGATAGTTTATGCTAAATCCCCTTGCCTCTGACTGCTGGGTATAGATATAGTCGCCAATCATATCAGCCGAAAAAGGCGGCACGCCACCTTTTATGGAGAGGTTTAATAGTACCCTTTCACCGACTGAAAGCTCTCTTTTGTCTGCATTAAATTCAATCTCAAGAGGTCGCTCATCCTTCTTTGCCGCATCGAGGATGCCTTTGATCTTTTCCTGCTGACAATCGCACAACCCAGGCGAAGACAGCAGCTTTTCAGCAGTTTTGACCGCGCGGGTATCACAGATAACCGGTGCTGAATTCTTTTTCAGTTCCTCCTGATTGATGTAAGGAGACTTCTGCAGGAACTTTCCGGTTTCATAATCCGTCAGGGCTTTCATCTCCTTGGTGTTCATTACCGGATTATTAGCGCACTCATTTTTTGCTCTTGACAGACTGTCCTTGAACTCTTTGTACATCCTGTCCTTTTCAGGAAGTGGGCGGGGCGCTCCGGTAGCGGTACTGATAGACCACTTCTCAGAAGAAGCAGATTCGTAAATAGTCAGAGAGTTGGCCGCAGGGGTAATCTTCTCGCTATTAAGCCTGTCGCACTCACAGACCCTCTTGTCTTTGATTAGGGACTGGCATACCGGTATCTGACTCTTCAGGGTCTGCCAGTCTTCCTTCCATTTCTCAAAAGCACGTATCAGCCGCTGTATCTCTTCTCCAAGGGGATTGGATTTGCCTACCGAGTAGAATTCCGCGGCCTTGCTCAGGAGATAAAGACCCTCATCAAATTCAAATTCCGTTACGATATTGAGGCTTGCCTTGGACATGATAATGGCAAATTCCGCCAGGATATTAGTGGTCTCGCCAGAGGCCTTTCTGTCCGGCATTACAGACTCAGCAGCCCGGACAAGCCCCAGTGCCCGGTCCGGGTCTCCACGTCTGTTCTTCTGCCTGACCTTCTCGGCATAGGATGATGGCGCACTGGCAGGAGCGGCTGCCGCAAAAAGAATCTGGCCCAGCGAAGCATCGTCAGGGAAATTTCCGGCCAGTTGGACAAAGTCCTCCTTTATTGCAGGGTGCGGCGTTGTTTGTGAAAACCTGGCCTTATAGGTAAGGTATTCCTCAATAATACCCCGGGCCTCGCCAAGGAAATCATTGTATGCTTTAAACCGCGTCTGATATATCTCGGCCTTGACCTCCTGTGGCTTCGCACCGGCTGCGGCAACACACTGTTCAAAGCACTCTCCATCATTTCGCATATGCTCTCTCCAGCAGCCGAGGCCAAAGCCCACGCAAGGCCCGTATCTTGCGTCATCGCAGCTGGGAGAAGCGTTTTTCCAGGCCTTGGGGTCATATGTGGCGCCCACACCAACCGTAGGATTTATGGTACAGCGGCAGAGACAACCGTTAAGTTCATCCTTTGACTTATTCACCGCAGATCGGTCTTTGTCACTGGGGTCTTTGGCCCCCTTCGGTCTGTTTTTTTCTTCTTCACATTGTGATACGATCTCATCCGCTTTCTTTTTTATGTTTTGGGCAAGCTCAGATATATCTTTCCTTGTCAGCTGTTTTCCTTTTTCATCGGTCCATACAAAACTGCCCGCATCAAAAACAAAATCTTCCTTGAATCTTTTCTCATAGTATTTCAGCTTATTCTCACATTGTTGAATTTCCGTTTCAAGTTCAACATATTTCGTGGAGTGAGGATCGTGCCAATGCAATTCCTTTTTCGCTTTGTCCCTCTTCAGGTAAAGAGATTCCGCTTCTTTCTGAAGCTGGCTTCGTCTCTCTGGTGACATCTCGTTCAACGACGATTCATTCGTTCCTAACGATCCGATTACACCCAGAATTTTTTTTGCAATAATCGCCTGGTCACAAATTGGCTCCTGAGATTTGGAGAGGAGCTCCTTCTGGAGATGTTGCATCCAGTCAGCCAACATGGAATGAATCCCCGTATACGCTGTCTTCTCACCACTGGTCGTCGTTCCCATGGAACTAAACCACTCCTGTGAGTGAGCATGTTCATGTAATATGCTTGTGGCCAGATCTAACAGTGCGCCATAGTCAAGCTCTTCCCCTTTATACACATTGGCTCTTCCAACGTTTATTTCGATAGCGTTATTGTCAGGTTCGTATCCGTTGCCTCCATCACCAAATATGATTTTTGGCGTATTATCGGGGTTCCCCGTGCCCTTGGCCTGCCATTCTTTTCCATTTTTATACCACTCCCTGATCCATCCTTCTTCGTCTCCCTTGCCGAGATCTTTTAAAATCTTAATAACCTCTTCAATAGCCTTGTCTTTTCCTTCCCCTTCTTTCTTATGCTTTTCTGCTATTCTCTTCTTATAATCGTCATGCGCCGCAGATTGAGAATCAGCAGACCAGACTGGCTCTATCCATGCACACACGGCAAAGACAATAACGCTTAACGCTATAAAGACAACAAAGAATTTATTTGTCATGTCCATCTGCTTTAAGAATCTTCGGCCAAGTCCTCACCTGCAGATCATTTCTCCAATATTGCTTTAACATCAATCCGGTGGGGAGTTACGTTTGTCGGCTCCAGCCTGAAACCGGTAAATTTTCTTGCGGCCAATTCATCGGCGATATTGGTGGATTTTCCGCCATAATCAAGCGCCAATTCGGCAATACCTCCGGTAAAACTTCTCTGATGAACAGCTTTAACGCCCTGGGTCTCTTTTTCCAGGATCTTTTTGACTGCAGCAAGATGCCGGTAGGAGACCAGACCATTTATCATAACCGTAATCTCCTGGGAGCGGCCATAGACCTCACCGCTCCATTGTTTGACGATCATGTCGATCAGTTCGTCCGTAAGTTTCTCGCTTGCTTCCTTGATCGCAAGGGCACCTCCCTGCATTTCATCTATATGCACCTGCGCGCCCTGGGCACTTTTTGACGCTATTACCTTGCCGGTATCAGTCCTGACAACCCGTGCCTGCAGGGTTGCCTGAATCGACTGCATGTTGGTCCCATACAGCTTGCCGCCCGCATTTTTCGAAAAAGCCTTACCAGTGATAACAACCTGCGCACCGTATTTCAGACCCTCAGCCGCAGCTGCCTTGTTGTCTCCTTCAAGTATCCGCAGTGCCTTGTCCCGCGAGATATTCGCTCTGACGGTATCAGCGTCGACCACATTAAACCCTGAATTCAGCAGCTTTTCGATGATCGTCGATTCGGCCTGCCCAACGCTCTCTGCTGCAGTCGTTCCATACAACCCGCCGACCTTCTCATCGATGATCACCATCACTTTTGGTTTTTCAACCATAACGTGCAGCAGTCCCAGTGCATTGAGGTCACTGGTCAGATCAGATCTGCCTATCTCGGCCTGCACCCTTACCCGGTAGAGATTACCTTCCGGCCCTTCAGAGAGGATTTTATATTTTTCGACATAGCCTGATGTGCGCGCCAGGATCTTATCATGAATCACCTTATAACTTTCGGTCATGGTATCGGAAGAGACCATCGTGCCGACCGCCTGTTCAACCGCCTTTCTCAGAGCGTCATCAACGGCCTTGTCCCTGGCGATAACCGTGTTGCCACCGGTTATCGCAGCAAAACCGTCTGCAACAATCATCTCTCCCGCCATAGTGGGAGAGATGATCAAGAACAAAGAAACGGTCATGATGCAAAAAAGAATGCCGGACGTTTTGCAGAAGCGTCTGTTCATGGGAACATTCTCCTGAACTGATAGTCTAAAATGATCTCCATCTCGATTTCGACGCTGCCGTCACTAAGATACCTCGTATCAATGACCTTCGCTCCCTTTATATACGCATCGACTCTCGCCTTTATCGTATCATTCTGGGTAATAAAGTCCTTGACCGTTGTACGTGACTTGATGGTCACGCCATAGGCCTGCTCAAGCAGGTTTCTCATCGCGTCAATCTTTGCTGCTCGCTCTGCCATAAGCCTTGCCTGCGCCTGATTGACCGCATTTTGAGGAGGAGCGCCGCCGCCCTTTGCCGTTATCCTGTAAGGGACCCATTCCTCCCGCACAGGCGGTGCATCATACGCAGGTCCAACCTCTCCGAGGGGTCTGCTTTCCCTCACTTCAGCGGTCTGACATCCAGCCACTGCAAATACAATCACAATAAGGATCACGGCAAATACTCTCATTTTCATAATACGACTCCTCTTTGGTTTATTTTATCTGCCCGAAATGATACCCATGAGTGGATCCAGTTCTAACTCGACTTCGACCTCATAACTGCCATCGCCAAGAGACCGCTCGGCAACTACCCTCGCACCGCGCACAAATGCACTGACCCGAGCCTTCATGTCATCGCTTTGGGTCACAAAATCCCTGACCGTCGTCTTTGATTTGACTGTAACGCCATAGACCTGCTCCAGGAGATTCCGCAATGCATCGATCTTTGCCGCACGTTTACCCATAAGAGTTTTTTCCGGCGGAGACATTGAGGGATCGTTCGGCTCGACCCCATTGCCTTTTGCCCTGATAACATTGTTCATCGGAGCAGCCGGTGCAGGTTCATAAGCGCGCGCCGGTTCCCCGCCAGGTGCTCCGTAGCCCACAGCCGTAAAGACCTGCTGGTCATAGATCAGCCGGCGGCCGAGAATATCTTCAACCCGCCCAAGATTTATTTCGACGGTAACCTCTGCAGTTCCATCGGGCCTCTCAACATAGTCCACCTCGCGGGCGCCCTGTATCACCGTGGCAAGTCTCGCCCGAATGGTATCTGACTCGGTGATAAAATCTTTCACCTTGGTCTGGGAATTAATCTGAACACCGTAGATTATTTCCGCAAGATTTCTTAAGGCGTCCACCTTGGCGGCACGTTTCGCCATCAACCTCTGTTGCGGCCCCAGCTGCGCCTCTGCTGCCGGTGCTGTTATTGTCGTAATCAGCAGGGCGAGCAAAACATACAGGCTGCTCAGCGTGAGATATTTAATGGTTTTTTTCATGTTGACCTCCATTTTGATTGTTTTCATACCTGACCAGTCTATTAACGATAGAATACCACTCATCCAGCGTAACAGCCTGAGGGCCTCCTCCGGAGTCTGCTCTTCTTCTTTCCGGGCCGGCAGACGGCACGATAGCATTACTTGGGACGTTTGCCGTAATCCGGATTCCCCCGTCTTTCAGATACTCCTCCCTGATAATCGTCATGCCGCTGACAAAACCCGAGAGCTCCTGATACTGTATGTCGGATCCCTGTCCCTGCGCGGTCTTAGCCGCAAGGGAATTCCGGTAGGCATCGACAACCGCTGCACGCTTTGCCATCAGATGGGCCTGAGCAGGACTCTCAGCCTTGATTGGAGGATACCCGAGTCCCTGCACCGTTATCATCTCCGGGGCATCCTGCGAAAGAGAGCCTGCAGCAAACAGAAATACCGTGCAGATGACAAGGACGACACGGATGCCCCTTGTATCCCACGCTGCAAAAAAGATATGCCGGTTCATCGGGCAGGACCAACTTCGCCACCCGCCGGAGAATCATCATACCCCTGAGGATCATCGGTGCGGTAATGTCTGTGATGGTGCCTCGGTGCAGGGCCGACAGCGCCAGAAGGCTGATCATCATATGACGGAGCAGCCCCTCCAATCGCTCCGGCAGGCTGATAATACTCGCGGGCAGGTCCAACTTCACCATAGGGACGGGAATGCTCATGACAGCCCGACAAAAGAACAAATAAAGAACAAAGGATCAAAAGCCCCAACAGCGGTATTCTCATAGCATCCCTCCTGGTAACGGTCTGTTGTGTATTCTGTATATCCGTTATTTTACTGAAGTCCGCGTCCTTTTGAAAGCACCTCCTGAGCAGCCCGGTCACAATTCCGGTCAAAGCATTTTCAGGGTATTGATCAGGGCCTCAGCCTTCTTTAGACTCTCATAATGTTCGCGTTCAGGGTCTGAATCGGCGACAATACCGGCACCGGCCTGTACGTAGGCTGTCCCGTCCTTGATCAAAAAAGTCCTGATAATGATATTGAGATCCATATTGCCGTTGTACCCGATATAGCCTATGGAACCGGTATAGGGCCCTCTCCTTGTCGGCTCCAGTTCATCGATGATCTCCATGCAGCGCACTTTGGGCACTCCGGTAATCGTGCCGCCAGGGAACGTTGCCCTGATCACATCAAAGCAGTCCATTCCTTTGGCAAGTAATCCCCTGATATTGGATACGATATGGATAACATGAGAGTATTGTTCCGTTGTCATCAACTCATCCACATGCAGACTGCCATAGTCACAGACCTTGCCCATATCATTACGCTCAAGGTCAATGAGCATGATATGCTCTGCCCTTTCTTTCTCGCTCAGCAGCAGCTCAGCCCTCATCTCATCGTCTCCCTGAAGGTCCCTGCCCCTGGGCCGTGTACCGGCAATAGGCCGCGTATCCACTACCCTGCCCCTTACACGAACAAGTCTTTCGGGTGAGGAACTGACAATCTGATAGTCGCCAAATTCAAGGTATGCAGCAAAAGGTGAGGGATTGACCTTTCGCAGAATCTCATAAACAACCAGCGGAGCAATGTCCCCGATATTCGCAGACAGCCTGAGAGAAAGATTTGCCTGGAAAATATCACCTGCCGCTATATATTCCTTGGCCCGGCGCACCATGGCCAAATACTGATCTTTATCCGTCTCTGCTGAAATGGTAATGGTCTGCTGACCGCTTTCTCTCTGAATTACTTCCGGGCTTTGCTCAATCAGCAAAGCTATTCTCTCACCATGCTTCCGTGCTTCTTCGGAAAGTTCCATCCGTGATCCGGTGATTTCGGGAGAGCCCGGCACGGCTTCACGCACTCCTGGACAGATGATTATCCAGCTCTTTTTCTCCTTTAGGTCAAAAGCGACAACACGGTCGAACATAAAAAAGTGCGCATCCGGAATATGCAGGTCATCCTCAGCAGTTGCGGGAAGGTTTTCGAAATAGCGGACAAAATCATAACTGAACATGCCGGCTGCTCCTCCCTGAAAGGGGGGAAGCCCTTCCAGAGGTTCCTGGCTGACAGACCTGACAAGCTCCCGTAAGTGCTGCAGCGGTTTTCCCTTCGATACGGTTTTATTTCCAAGCCAGTCGATCTCAATAAGGCCGTCTTTTGACCTGAATTCCAGGAATGGCTCAATTCCTATAAAGGAATACCGCGATATCTGCTCAGGTCCCTTCAGGCTCTCAAAAAGCAGGCTTCTTTCGGAACGCACCTTTCTATAAACCTCAAAAGGGTTCTGAAAAGAGATCTCTCTGAAAATTGGCTGACAACAGACAGCGGACTGTTTTTTTTGTGAGGACATCAATACTGCAGATGGCTTCAAGCCAGAGCCATCTCTTCCTGTATGCGTTTAATCGCCTGCCCGGGATTGGCGTGATTCAGGATCGCCCTTCCCATGACAAGGTAATCAGCGCCCTGCTGAAGAGCCTTTTTCGGCGTCATCATCCGGTGCTGATCATCAGCCGCTGCCCACGACGGTCTGATCCCAGGTGTCACAATAAGAAAACCCCTGCCGCAATGGCTTCTGATCAAGGCCGCCTCCAATGCAGAAGCGACGACACCGTCAAGACCTGCCTTAAGTGACAGCCCGGCCAGATGTCTCACCTGCGTTTTAAGGCTGTGCTGAATGCCGATCTCGTGCTTCATTACCTCCTGAGACATACTGGTCAGCACCGTCACCGCAATGATCTTAGGTCTGGCAATATTCTCCGTCAGGCAGACATTTACCACCTCGTCCCTGCATTTTTGCATCATATCCAGGCCGCCTGAAGCATGGACATTGAACATAAACACTCCGGCCCGGGCAGCAGCAATGCCTGCCTTTGCGACCGTAGTGGGAATATCATGAAATTTGAGATCAAGAAATACCTTCTTACCCCTTTTATGAATTGCTTCGACAATTTTTGATCCGGCAACGGTATGCAGTTCAAGCCCCACCTTGAAAATCTCCACATGCGGAGAAAACTGGTCAACCAGCTCAACGGCATAGGAGTAATCAGCGACATCGAGGGCAAGAATCAGTTTTTCTTTTATATCCATAACGGCTATACCTTTGGCAGCACGATATCTTTCTGTGCCTGATATTTGCCTTTTTTATCCGCATACGACGTCACACAGACCTCATCAGCCCGGAGGAATACCAGTTGTGCAAGCCCTTCATTGGCATAAAGCCTGACAGGAAAAGGCGACGTATTTGAAACCGAGATGGTTATATATCCCTCCCACTCAGGCTCCAGGGGCGTAATATTTACGATAACGCCGCTCCGGGCATAGGTCGATTTTCCAAAACAGATCACGAGCACGTCACGCGGAATCCTGAGATATTCATAAGAGCGGCATATGACGTATGAATTGGCAGGGATCTCGCACACATCGCCCGTGAAATGCTCGAAGTTGCCTTCATCGAAATTCTTGGGATCGATCACTTTGCCTGGCTGAGGTTTTGGGAGTTTGAAGTCATTGGCAATCCTGATGTCGTAACCGTAAGCGCTCACGCCATAGGATATGACTCCCTGCCTCACCTGTGCATTTTCAAAGGGCTCTATCATACCCTTCTGTGCCGTTTCTATAATCCAGCGATCGTTCTTTACCATATCATTCACTACCCCCTGTAAGCGTGATATTATATCATGAGCACGCTGTTTTTATTGAAGAAGACGATTTTGAAAGAGTATAATTCAGCTCATGGATATATGCCTGATATGCGGTAATTCTCCGGATAAATGCACCTGTTTTTTGGGATGAGGGCATGACTGCCTCCTGGATCTGGGGGAACTGTTCTGTCCGGTATGCAGGCGGGAACCAATAACAATGAAGTTGAAATCGAAAGGAGAAACAGATGGCAGATGAACATTCTTTTGACATAGCAAGCAAAATAGACCTGCAGGAGGTCCTGAACGCTGAGCAGCAGGCCACAAAGGAGATATCGCAGCGGTTTGATTTCAAGGGAAGCAGGAGCTCGATTGAGCTGAACAAGGAAAAGGTAAGAGTAAAGGCGAAGAAGATAGACGACCTTCAGGCTCTGATAGCCCTGTTACGGGGAAAGGACCTCGGAATCCATATCGACTGCATTAATTTCCGCTGATTCTGATAAACGTTTAAGGGCCTTTTTTGCAGCAAGCGTCTCCGCTTCTTTCTTTCTGCGGCCTGAAGCAGTTCCGAGCATTTTATCATTGAGGTATACGGCCATGGTAAAGATTCGTTCGTGCTCATCACCTTCCTGGCTGATAACCTTATACTCAGGCAGCTTCCCGAAGAGCATCTGACTTTTCTCCTGAAGTTCTGTCTTGTAGTCAAAAAAATCTCCGTTTTCCATGGCGCGAACGAGCCGCTCTCTAAAGAGGCGCCGGACTATTTCTTTGGCCGTCTCAAATCCGCCGTCAAGATAGAGGGCGCCGATGACCGACTCAAGCGTATTGGCAAGAATGGACTTCTTTGTTGTTCCGCCTGTTGATTTCTCACCCTTTCCCAAAAGAAGAGAATCCCCGAGGGAAAGCTCCTGTGCAATACCGGCAAATACCGGCTCGCTCACGATATAGGACTTGATCTTCGCCAGGACTGCTTCACTATAGGACTCGTCATGAAGGAAGAGAAATTCCACGATAACCAGGCCTATGACCGAATCGCCCAAAAATTCAAGCCGCTCATTATGGACATCGGTTTTTTCCCTGTGCTCGTGATAATAAGACTTATGGGTAAGGGCTTCGCGGAGGAGTTCTTTATTGGTGAAGCAGTACTGAAGGTTTTTTTCTACGTCGTCAATATGGTTTTTTTTGTTCGGTCCGCTCAATTCTCGAACTTCTTAAAAAGCAGGCAGGCATTGGTGCCGCCAAATCCAAAGGAATTAGAAAGTGCATAGCGTACTGCTGCAGGCCTGGCCGTATGCGCCACATAGTCGAGATCGCACCCCTCATCAGGGTTGTCAAGATTTATGGTCGGCGGCAGCATGCTCTTATGGATACTGAGCACGCTGACTACTGCCTCAACGCCGCCTGCAGCACCCAGAAGGTGGCCGGTCATCGATTTTGTAGAACTCACCGCAAGTTTGTATGCATGGTCCCCAAACACACCCTTGACGGCATTCGTTTCCAGTTCATCGCCATGCTTTGTCGAGGTCCCATGGGCATTGATATAGTCGACCTCTGATGCGGTTATGTCAGCGTCCTTAAGAGCCATGGTCATGCAGCGCACCGCACCCTCACCGCCCGGCGCAGGAGACGTTATATGATATGCGTCACCGGTCAGTCCGTAGCCGACCAGTTCTGCATAGATTTTTGCATTCCGCTTAAGGGCACAGCCAAGTTCCTCAAGGATCACGATTCCGGCGCCTTCGCCCATGATAAACCCGTCACGATCGCGATCAAAGGGTCTGCTTGCCTTTTGAGGCTCATCATTTCGTGTCGACAACGCCTTCATGGCATTGAAACCGCCGATACCCATGGCAGTAATAACCGATTCAGTGCCGCCTGCAATCATGGCATCGGCATCGCCGCGCTGTATGATCTTAAAGGCATCACCGATAGCATGACTGCCGGTTGCGCAGGCAGTCGCCGGCGCCGCATTAGGCCCTTTTGCGCCAAACTTGATCGATATCTGGCCGGCGGCAAGGTTTATAATCAGCATCGGAATGAAAAAGGGTGTTATCTTCCTCGGTCCCTTTTCAAGAAGGACCTTGTGATAGTGTTCAATGGCAGGAAGGCCGCCCATGCCTGCACCCACATAAACACCAATGCGCGGCGCATTCGCCTCGTCGATCTTCAGGCCCGAGTCCTCCATCGCCATCGTAGCAGCAGCGATCCCGAACTGGATAAACCTGTCCATCTTCTTGATCTCTTTGATCTCGATATAATCTTCCGGATTGAAACCATCGACCTCACCCGCTATCTGAGTGGGAAAGGTCGATGCATCAAAATGGGTTATTCGCCGGATCCCGGACCTTCCCTGCATGAGACCCTCCCAGCTCTTTTCCACGCCGATGCCAAGAGGGGTAACAAGGCCAAGCCCGGTTACGACTACGCGTCTTTTGTCCATTAAGCCTGTTTTTTGGTTATGTAGCCTATGGCGTCCTTGACCTTCTGGATCTTCTCTGCGTCCTCGTCAGGGATCTCGACATTGAAGGCTTCTTCAAACGCCATAACCAGCTCAACCGTATCGAGCGAATCAGCTCCCAGGTCCTCAACAAATGAAGACTCAGTCGTGATCTCGGCAGCATTCACCCCAAGCTGTTTTGCAATAATCTCTTTTACTTTTTCCTCTACCATTCTTCTACCTCCATTATGATTTTCTTTTATTCTGAGAATACAAACTACATGTACATACCACCGTTCACATGGATCACCTGGCCGGTAATATAGCCGTTTTCCGGAGCAGCAAAAAAAACAACCGCACTGGCAACGTCATCCACTGAACCGAACTTTCCCATAGGGATAGATTTTAACATTTCCTGCCGTATATTTTCACTCAGCGCATCGGTCATAGCGGTTGAAATAAAACCCGGCGCAACCGCATTGGCGGTAATGCCCCTATTTGCATATTCACGCGCCGTTGTCTTTGTCAGGCCGATGATGCCTGCCTTTGATGCGCTGTAGTTGGCCTGACCGGGATTACCCATAAAAGCAACGACCGATGCAATATTGATAATCCTCCCATAGCGCTGCTTCACCATAACTTTTACCGCCTCTTTTGTGCAGAGAAATACTCCCTTGAGATTGATGCCGAGCACGAGGTCCCAGTCCTCTTCCTTCATTCTTAACAAGAGGCCATCCCGGGTGATACCAGCATTGTTGACCAGGATATCCACTCTGCCGAATTCCTTTACCGCTTCCTCAAATACTGCTGCAACCTCAGCCGATTTTGAGACATCCAGCTTCGCTGCCTTTGTCCTGATCCCCAGCGGTGAGAGTTCCTTTGCCGTTTCATCCGCACTCTCGAGGGATACATCGGCAATTACAATGTCGGCCCCCATCGCAGCAAACCTTTTGGCAATGGCCTTGCCGATGCCGCGGGCGCCGCCTGTTACCATCACCACCTGTCCCTTCAGTTCCATAACACCTCCTAAAAATAGGTGTCAATTTTAACAAAGTACCGCGTTCTTTGCCAGCATTTTCTCCTGATTTTATCAGGATTTATTGATAGAGGAACGCAAAATATTTCATCAATTTTTGGGCCGTTTGATTTTTCTTTTTTGATTGCTTACAATAAGGTCAATAAGTTTAGCATTTCAATACCTATAAAGGAGACTACTGATGACTGAAGCAACAATACTGATTGACGGGATGTCCTGCATGCACTGCGCAATGAGAGTAAAAAAGGCGATTGAGGCACTTGCAGGGATTAACAGCCTGAACGTTGAAGTAGGCAAGGCAGAAGTTCGGTATGATGAATCTCAGTCAAGCAAATCAGCTATAGAAGCAGCCATCATCAAGGCAGGGTACAAGATCAAAGCCTGATCAGTCGCTGCCGCGGATTTTCGCTCCTGTCTTTCCTGCAACATATTCGATCAGTGCAAGATGCAGGGGTTCGACATCACCTTCGGCCAGCGTACGGTCCTTGGCTCTATAGATGACACGAACACCGAGACTCTTCGTACCCTGCGGCAGGTTTTTCCCCTTATAATGGTCGAACAGCTCGACGTGCTCAATAATGTCTGACGGATACGTCCTGAACAGGGACAAAACCTCCTCTGCAGCGATCTGATCATTCAGAACAAGAGCCACATCACGGTCAATGGATGGATATCGCGGGATCTGCTGATAGACAATCTTCTGCTCAAGAAGCGGCAGCATCTGATCGAGGTCAATTTCAAATACGACAACCTGAGGCTTCTGGATCTTGAGTGACAGTCTTTCTATTATCTGCGGGCCAATCTCGCCCATGTACCCGATCTTGAGATCGCCCACATAAATATCGGCAGACTTCCCGCTATGGAGGAAGACCTCCCGGGAAGGAACAAAGGTATAATTATTGAGCCGCATTTCCTCAAACAGGGATTCGACAACACCTTTGACACCATAGAATGCCGGCACCGTGTCCTTCCATATGGACGGCGACATATCCTGGAAAAAGAGGCCGGCCAATCTCAATCCTTCCGTAGGAAGCGGTTTTCCCCAGTCAATGAATACGCGGGATACCTCAAAGATCCGTACGTCCCTGTTTCCCCGGGACAGGTTATATACAAAATTATTGACCAGTGCAGGCAGAAGAGTTGTCCTCATAAGGCACTCTTCCTGCCTGAGAGGGTTTAGGAGCGTTACATGCCTGTGTCTCTGCTCGTGCTCATGTGATTCGATTGAGAGAATATCAAGGTCAGCGCGGTTCATAAAGCTGAAATTGACAACCTCATTGAAGCCGTTTTTCCGGACCAAATCACGAATCAGCTGAACAGACCGCTCTGCAGCGTTCGGTAGTCCATCAGAAAGCGTTGTCCGCGGAGAACGAGCCGGAACACGGTCGAATCCATAACAGCGCACGACTTCCTCGATAATATCCACCGGGACGCCGATATCTCCCCGAAAGGGCGGAGGCCATGCAGCAAATTCATCACCCCTGTCCTCTGTCCTGATCCCGATTGCATTAAGAAGGCCAAGCACTTCCTCTTTATCGATTACAATACCGATAAGTGCGTTGATCCTGCGGTATGAAACGATTATCTCGACCGGCTGATAGGGAACAGGGCAATTATCAACCAGAGAACCGATCTGTCCTCCGGAAAGCTCAGCAATCAGAAGTGCCGCTCTGTTTAGTGCAGACTCAAGAAATACTCTGTCTGTTCCGCGTTCAAACCGATAGGATGACTCGCTCCTGAGGCCGAGCACCTTTGATGATTTCCTGATCGAGGCCGGTGCAAAGTACGCGCTTTCGAGGAATATATCCGTTGTTGCTTCCGTAACGGACGACCCCTCTCCCCCCATGATACCAGCGACCGCCACAGGAGAAACAGCATCCCAAATAAGCAGCGTCTCTTCGGGAATATTCCGTTCAATCGTGTCAAGCGTAGTCATAACCTGGTCTTTGCCAGCCCTTGCAACCCTTATTTTTCTGTCTGTCAGCTTTGCCGTATCGAAGGCATGGAGCGGATGTCCAAGTTCAAGAAGCACATAATTAGTGACATCAACGACATTATTGATCGACCGTATGCCGCACTTTTCAAGCCTCTTTATCATCCAGTCGGGAGAATCTTTAATCGTCACATTGACAATCGATCTTCCCGTATAGCGTGGACAAAGCTCAGGGTCATCGATGGACACCTCGATATCGGAAGGGCGCAGATCAACTGGTATCGCAGTTTCAGGGGATTTAAGCGGCAGCCGGTATAAAGCCGCGACCTCACGCGCCAGGCCAAAAACATTCAGACAGTCAGGCCTGTTGGGCGTAACATTGACCTCCATGACAACGTCGCCGCCGATCGTTTCCATGCCCTCAATCTCAAGGCCTGCCATGGTCAAGCGATGGGCGACATCCTCAGGAGATGCCGTAACATCCACAAATTCTTTTATCCAGTCAAGTGATACGCGCATGTTCTTTCCCGCCTGTCAGAATTGCTGCAAAAAACGAAGATCATTTTCGTAAAAGAGACGTATGTCGTCAATAGAGTACTTCAGCATGGCAAGCCGCTCTACGCCGATGCCAAAGGCAAAGCCGGTAAACTCATCAGGGGCATATCCCGCCAGTTCGAAGACTCTGGGGTTCACCATGCCGCAGCCCATCACCTCAATCCATCCGGTAGTCTTGCAGATCCTGCAGCCCTTGCCTGCGCAGAATATGCATCCGATATCGACCTCAGCGCTCGGCTCGGTAAAAGGGAAGTAGCTCGGTCTGAACCTGACCGGCGTTCCTTCGCCAAAAAAACGGTGGATAAAAAGTCCCAGCACACCCTTGAGGTCGCAAAATGATATATCCGTATCCACCATCAACCCTTCGACCTGGTGAAACATCGGCGTGTGCGATATGTCGGCATCGCACCGATAGACCTTGCCAGGGGCGATGATCTTCAGCGGCGGCCTCTTCTTCTCCATCACTCTGACCTGTACCGGAGACGTATGCGTCCTGAGCACGACATCATCAGAAACATAGAAGGTGTCCTGCATGTCACGGGCCGGATGATGTTTCGGAATATTAAGCGCCTCAAAATTGTAGTAGTCCAGCTCTATTTCCGGGCCTTCCTGAATACTGAAGCCCATCGGCACGAAGATACTCTTCATCTCATCGAGGACCTTGTTCAGCGGATGGATCTTTCCAGGAAGACAGGGCTTGCCGGGGAGTGTAATATCGATTTTTTCGGAAAGAAGACGTTTCTGTTTTTCAACGTCTTTGAAAAATAATTCTTTTTGATCGAGTGACTGCTCGACAAAGTCTCTCAGTTCATTGACAGCCTTGCCAAATGCGGGTTTTTGTTCAGGCGGGACAGAGGAAAGGGCCTTCATCTGAGCTGTTACCAGCCCTTTCCGTCCTGTATATTTTGCCTTGAGCTGCTGAAGTTCTGCTATCTCCGAAACCGTATCGATCTCGGCCAGAAATGCTTGTCTTAGGGAGAGCAGATCATCCACAGCCGGCTATGATGCAAGCTTTGCCTTGGCGGCCTCTGCAATCTCACTGAACGCCTTGGGGTCATGGTATGCAAGATTGGCAAGAGCTTTTCTGTCAAGCGTAATGTCAGCCTTTTTAAGACCGTTCATGAACTGACTGTAGTTCAATCCCATAGCACGCACTGCTGCGCTGATCCTTATGATCCAGAGAGCCCTGAATTCACGCTTCTTTGCTCTGCGGTCACGGTATGCATATTGAAGCGCCTTGTCAACAGTCTCTCTGGCAACCTTAAAGAGACGACTCTTTGCGCCGTAGTATCCCTTGGCCTGCGAAAGGAGTTTCTTTCTCCTTCTTGTATTTTTTGTTCCACTTTTTGCTCTGGGCATCTTCCTAATCCTCCTGATTCTTTATTGCTTCACATGGGCGCTTATTACCGCCCGCTACACTTCTTAACCGTAGGGTAAAAGCGTCTTGATGTTTCTCTCGTCAGTCTTGTTAACGACCGTTGACTGCCGGAGACTGCGTTTCCTCTTCGCCGGCTTGCTGGTAAGGAGATGGCTCGTGAAACCCTTGTTCCGCTTGACCTTGCCGGTACCGGTAAGCTTGAACCGCTTCGCAGCACCCTTGTGCGTCTTCATCTTTGGCATCGTTTCCTCCGAAAATAGTATTCCTGTTCTAAGCAGACATTCCTGTCCTGCTCCTGAACAAGAGTGGGTATTATACCCCAAAAGGATTTATTTTGTCACTCGGAAATTGCTATGATTTCGGCGCGACAACCATGGTTATATGATTGCCCTCAAGTCTGGGATTCGTCTCGATCTGATATTTTCCGGTGAGGCTCTGTATGATCTTGTCAAAAACCTTCATGCCGAGTTCAGGGCGGATGATCTCGCGTCCCCTGAAATACATGACGACCTTTGCCTTGTCGCCGTCCTCAATAAAGCGGTTGATATTCCTGATCTTGAGCTGAAGATCGTGCTCATCGATCTGCGGCCTGACCTTCACTTCCTTGAGGTCGATCGTCTTCTTCTGCGTATGCTTCTTATGGAGCTGGTATTTATATTTGCCGAAATCAAGGATCTTGCATACCGGAGGCACAGCCGTAGGCGACACCTCAACAAGGTCAAGCTCCCTCTGCTCGGCAACATGAAGGGCTTCGCGGACCGTCATT